>JBKJKH010000233.1:0-6034 GCA_046597595.1 Gemmatimonadaceae bacterium | reverse complement strand
CGCGTCGATCGACAGTCGACCCCCGCCGGGCAGCCACTGGCGAAAGCGCGGACCAAAGTAGATGGGAAATCCTTCAACACGATTGTACGTGTGCGCCGACGTGAGCTGCAGGGAACTCAAGTTGCGGCGCTCGCGGCGGATGTGTCGCCACCACCCCTGGTCATCATCGTTCTCGCTGCGATCCACGACGATGCGCTCCCCGCTGTGACGGTAGCGCAGTGGCTGCCGGTACACACGGATCTCCCCAACGATAGTGGCATCTGCGGCGCCCTCGACCTTGCCCCCGACCACCGTCAGGTCGGAGTCGAGGCGCGCTCCCGGCAACAGCAGGACATCAGTATTGATCGCGACAACGCGTCCGGTGACGCGACCACCAATCGTCAGCGGCCCATTCAACACCGCGACATCGCCCCGGACCTCTCGTCCAGGAGCGATGTCCAGGCTGCCGGTCGATCGCAGCGTTCCCGGGGCGTTGAACAGGTCGATCACTTCGGTCGCGATTTCGCGCGGAAGCGCGCGCGGGTCGAGGACCGTGTCTCGCACCGTATCTCGCTCCTGCGCGGCTGCTGCCCTCGTGAACAACGCGATCGACAGCGCCGCCGCGGTCACGCTTCGCCTGATGCTCCGCATCTCCATCTCCATTCGTAGTGAACACCGGCGCTCCTAAGCACCGGACATGCCCGCCGGGCATTTCGCGCGCAATGCCAGTCATCACAACGAGTTGCATGCGACGGCCCAAGGTGTTCGCCGCTTCAGCTGTCCTCTCAAGCGGTCATGCTCCCTGTGTCGCACCGACATCGCTTTCCTCAATCTCTCGCGAATCATCCGCCACGATACCGAGCCGGCGCATCCGGCGATACAGGTTCGGGCGGTCCGTGCGCAACCGCCGCGCCGCCTCGGCGACGTTCCCGCGGGCTTCAGCCAGGGCGCGCCGGATAAGGACGCGCTCGTAGTCGTCGATGGAATCACTCAACGATCCAGTGGCGACGGGCGCGGCCGGCGCGGTCGGCGTGATCGCCGGCGCGCGCTCCGCTGCTGCTCGCGTGACGAGCGGAAGGGAGAGCACTGGCGCAACCGCGGCGGCGCCAAGGCGCTCGCCCGCGTGCAGGATCGCGAGTCGTTCAACGACGTTTGCGAGCTCGCGCACGTTGCCGGGCCAGGGATAGCGGGACATCAGTCCCATCGCCTCATCGTCCCAGCGGGGCGCGGCTCGTCCGGTTCTCGCACGGAAGAGCGCGGAAAAATGCGCGACGAGCTCCGGCACATCCTCGAGGCGCTCGCGCAATGCCGGCAGCGCGAGAGGAATGACGTTGAGGCGGAAGAAAAGATCCTCGCGAAATACGCCTTCGCCAACAAGACGCTGAAGGTCCCGGTTGGTCGCGGCGACCACCCGCACGTCGACACGGATCGGTCGCCCGCCGCCGAGCCGCTCGATCTCGTGCACTTCGATCGCGCGGAGAAGCTTCGCCTGCGCCTCTGCACCGAGGTCGCCCACTTCATCCAGCAGCAAGCTGCCAGTGTGCGCGAGCTCGAACCGGCCGATGCGTCGCTCCGTCGCGCCGGTGAACGCTCCCCGCTCGTGGCCGAACATCTCGCTCTCCACGAGATCGCGGGGGATCGCCGCGCAGTTCACGCGAACGAAGGGGCGTTCCCGCCGCGAACTGCCCCGGTGGATGGCCGCGGCGACCAGCTCCTTTCCGGTACCCGACTCGCCCGTGATGAGCACGCGCGCGTCTGTCGGTGCGATGCGAGCGATGAGGTCACGTACCCCCTGCATCGCGGTACTCGATCCGACCATCTCATCGCGCATGCCCAGGTCGTCCTGCAGGGCACGCGTCTCGCGACGCGCGCGGCGCAGCTCGAGTGCGGCGGACAGCGCGACAAGCACACCTTCAGGCGTGAGGGGCTTCTCGAGGAAATTGAACGCCCCCAGCTTCGTCGCGCGCACGGCGTCTGCGAGCCCTGCCCGTCCGCTCATCATGATGACGGGAAGGTCCGGGAGGCGCGCGCGCAGCTTCTCGAGCGCGGCAAGCCCATCGAGCTCACCCGGCATCATCAAGTCGAGGAGGACTGCGTCCGGCTCACTCTCCAGGGCCCGCGCAACGCCGGATGCCCCGTCCGGTGCCTCGCGCACCTCGTACCCCTCAACGCCGAGCAGCGCGCCCACCATCCGCCTGATGTTCGGCTCGTCGTCAACAATCAGGACGGTGGGCATCGATCAGCTCCCTGCGTGGAGCCTGTCTGCATCGCCCTTCGCTGAAAGCAGCTTCGTGGTGTAACGCTGCGCCTCGGAGATTCGCTCAACTTCGAGCGCAACGGTCTCCACCGCCTGCTCAATGCGCTCGAGGCGCGCGCGGGTATCGTTGGATTCGAGTGCTCCACTCGAGCTTCCGCGCTCAATCCTGCGCACCCACGCCCGCACGAGAGGGCCGGCGATGATTGCGGTGAGCAGCATTCCGCCAACCATGCCGATGACGGGAATCAGCTCGCTGATGAAGAAGACTGGAGGCATCAGCCGATCCTCCCGCATGCGTCCATCGGTGCTTCGTGCATTAGACCTCCACAACCGGCGACGCTGCGTTCGCCGGCAAGATGAAATGGATCTCCGTCCCATGGCCCGGAGTGCTCGCGGCGGTTACCGCGCCTCCGTGCGCTTCGATCGTCTGCCGGACGATCGCCAACCCGAGGCCGGTTCCACCGGTCTTGTGCGTGACGTACGGATCCCAGATGCCCGCCATGCGCTCAGGGGCAATCCCGCATCCCTCATCGCGTACCAGGAGATGGATCGATCCGGCGCCGCCGTTGTTTCGCTCATGACGGACATCGACTTCGATGGCGCCTCCGTCCGCGCATGCATCCACGGCATTCAGCAGCACATTCGAGAGGGCACGCGAGAGCGCATCATGATGACCGCGAATGAGCGGAAGGTCATCCTGCACCTGCACGCGCACCGGGATGTGCTCGGGCACAGTCGAACGCGCCGCATACCGCGCCATTTCCCCGACATCCACGTCCGAGGCCGGCCCTTCGGACATGCGGCCGAGCTGCGCGAAGTCTCCGGCAAGACGCTCGAGTCGCTCGCTCTCGACCTGCAGCACATCCACCGTTTCCGTAAGGGAGGGCGGAGACTCACGCCGTAACCGCGCGATGGCGAAACGAATCGGTGTGAGGGGATTCTTGAGTTCGTGCGCTACGCGGCGGGCGGTTTCCCGGAACACGCGCAGGCGTTCTGCCTCCAGCTCCCGCACGCGCCCTGTCTCGAGCGCAATGGCCATGTCACGCATGCGATCGCGCAGGAGGCCGAACTCCGGGGCACCGCGCGCTTCACTCGGCGCGACCGATTCGCCTCGCGCGATCACCGCCGTCCAGCCAACGAGCTCATCGAGAGGCCGGCTCAGTTGCCGGCTCAGGTGCCCGGCGACTCTCGACGCGACAAGCGCGACGACCGCGAGCCCGACGATGCCAAGCGAGAGCACGACGACGGCCGCCCGTCGCGCGAGAAAGCGGAAGCGCCTCGCTTGTGTCACCGACGATTCCAGCTCCAGTTCGTGCGCGCGAATCGCGGCAGCGTTCGCGCTGTCGAGCGGGTGCGCGCGCATGGCGGATATCGCACGCGTGCCAGTCGACGCCACGCTGTCCCACGCCGACGTCCCGGTCATGAAGGGCAGCGCCGTGCCTAACAACCCTCCCCACGCGGCCGTCAGCACTGCTGCCGGCACGAGCGCAAAGAGGAACAGGATGAGGAACAGGCGCCGCCCAAAGCCGAGTCGCTGCACGAGGGGCCTTACGTTGAAGAATCCGTGTCAGTTTCGCACATAATACCGTTTAGCGCGCCCCCTGTCCTCCCACTCGACTTCCATGAAACACCACACGAGCTACCTGACGTTCCACACAAAGCACCGACAGGAAATCATCGACATCACTGACGAGGTCGAGGCCTGTCGCGCCGCCGCCGCAATCCGTGAGGGAATTATCCTCGTCTCGGCCATGCACATTTCGGCGTCGGTTTTTGTGAATGACCACGAGTCCGGTCTCTGGAAGGACATTCTCAAGTGGCTTGAAGAGCGCATCGCCCCCTGGTCCCCTGATGAGTACCGCCACAACGCAGGGACGGGTGAGGACAACGCGGCGGCGCATTTACGCTCCCTCACCATTGGACACCAGGTAATGGTCCCCGTCACGGCGGGAAAACTCGATTTTGGCCCGTGGCAGCGGGTGTTTTATGGAGAGTGGGACGGCCAGCGGCCGAAGCGGGTGCTCATCAAGGCAATAGGCGAATAATCACGGACTCTTTCGCAACTCCAACGGCCGTAGTACATTACACTGTTCCATGTTGGCTCCTTCCTGATATTTGGCGCAGCGCGCGGGACTCCGCGGCGCTCACCTGAGAGAGGCGGCTGCAGCCAGCGCCCGATCTGCTTCGCCACGAGGAAACGCACCGTTGTCCGATCCCGGACACGAACGTGCCCACGGTCGAGCAGAGACGGGGAACGCGACAAGCCTGCGTCGCGTCGCACTGCCGCACGATGCGGCCGGCGCACGACAGGCCAAACCAGAGCGCGATTTCGCGCTCGGCCACACCGCGATCAGCCTCTGATTCGCCAACCGAGAAGAAGGACATGAACGGAAGACATAACCGGCCCACCGCCGGTCGCGCCGGGCTTCAGCCCATCCACCGCGCACCGCAGGCCGGTCCGCCGCCATCAAGCGGCTTTCACCACCACGCGCCAAACGCGGCCCTGCTCATCGATTTCGATAATGTGACGATGGGCATCCGCTCCGACCTCCAGACGGAGCTCCGCAACCTCCTCGCATCGGACATCATCAAGGGAAAGGTGGCAGTCCAGCGCGCATACGCAGACTGGCGCCGCTACCCGCAGTACATCGTTCCGCTCGCTGAGTCATCGATCGACATGATCATGGCGCCGGCATACGGATCGTCGAAGAAGAATGCCACCGACATCCGCCTCGCAATCGATGCGCTGGAGCTGGTCTTCACCCGTCCCGAGATCGGCACGTTCATCCTGCTCTCCGGCGACTCGGACTTCTCGAGCCTCGTCATCAAGCTCAAGGAGTACGGCAAGTACGTCATCGGCGTCGGTATCAAGGAGTCGTCGAGCGACCTGCTCGTGATGAACTGCGATGAGTACTACAGCTACACGTCGCTGGCGGGACTCATCCGGTCGTCCGACGAAGAGACGCAGAAATGGGAACCGTGGGCCCTGGTGAGCGAGGCGATCCAGCGCATGAAGCGCAATGGCGACGTCATGCGCTCCGACCGCCTCAAGCAGGTGATGCAGGACATCGATCCCTCGTTCGACGAGAAGAACCTGGGCATGTCGAAGTTCTCGAAGTTCACCGCCGAAGCGGCGGGACGCGGCCTCCTTTCCGCGACACGCCTCGAGAACGGCCAGTACGAGGTAGGGCTGCCAGCAGAAGGAATGAGCGCCGCCGTGGTGACATTGACGCCGCCTTCTGGAACTCCTCCAGCAGTGCCGGCAACTAACGGCGACCGCGAAAGCAGCGAAGAGCGCGCTCGCCGCAGCCGTCGTGGACGTGGACGCGGCCGCGATCGTGGAGGTCGCGATCGGGAGCCACGGGAGAACGTCGCGTCGGAAACGCCTTCTTCCATGGTGGCGATTGAAGAGTCCGAGACGCCGAGCGCGGCGCCCGCTCCCGCCCGGGCTGAGGAGGGCGAGTTTGGCAACAGCGGCGAGCGCCTCACGCGTGACGAGGCATTTGCGCTTGTTCGTAACGCGGTCGAGGCGCTTGGCGGGAGCAACGGCAGCGCGCGGGCATCGGCAATCCGCCGGAAGGCCTTCGAACTGCTGGGAAGGGATTCTGAATCTCTCGAAGGGCGTATGTTCGATCGCATTCTTCGTGATGCCCACGACTCGAACCTCATCGATCTTCGCCGCCGTGGCGACGACTTCGATGTCGCGCTCGCGGCACCAAGGGAGCCGGTCGCGGATCAATTAAAGGCAGCCCCTGCCGCTCACGCTCCTGCACCGGTGCCTGCGTCTGCCGTGCAACC
>JBKJKH010000063.1:0-4739 GCA_046597595.1 Gemmatimonadaceae bacterium | reverse complement strand
GTCTCTATGCCGCCGATCGGACACAGTGAAGTGAACTCCGGGGTCGTCATGAAGACCTCGTAGTCGCGCTGTGGATACGGATTCGCGAAAGTCTCGAGCAGTTCGGGACGAGGCACTATTCCCCGCGCTTCAGCCGCTGCGACGCGTCTTCGAGGAGCTTGCGCTCGTCTCGCGTGAGGCTGTCGATGCCGTTTTTCGAGATTTTGTCGAGGACCGAATCAAGGTCGACCGGGCGACCGTTCTGTGTGAGCTGCGCCGCTTTCGTCGGGCGCGCGACAGCCGCGTTGCTCTTCGCCACCGCCTGGTCGGCTTCACTCAGCTTCTCGCGTGATCGCGGAAGGGATCGTGGAATTGCGCGAGGGGTGTCGTCGGGAAGATCCGGCAGCTGCGATACGCGCTGTCGCAGGCGATCGATGCTTGGCATGGCTGTGCTGCGCAGGTAGATCCAGCCGGCGGCGAGTCCACCGAGATGCGCGAGGTACGCGGTTCCCGTCGCCGTTCCGTTGCGAACGGTGAAGATGCCGCCCGCGAGGTTCAAGCCAACCGAGAACGCGACGAGCCATCGGACCCGAACCGGCAGCACCCCGAAAATGAACACTTCATCGTCGGGCCAGCGCGAACCGTACGCGAGCATAACGCCCAGAATCGCCGCCGACGCGCCGATCAGGAGCGAGTTCCGCGCGAACAGCAGATGCAGGAACCACCCGCCAAGCCCGCAGATAAGGTAGTAACGCGTGAACGCGCCGGGGCTCCACGCATGCTCCAGCCGCGGCCCGAACACGAACAGCATCAACATATTCGAGGCGAGATGCACGAGCCCGCCATGCACGAACATGTACGTGCCGATCGTCCACCACGCATTCGCGTTCAGGTCCCGCTGGAACCCGAGGGCGGCTTGCATGTGCTCCGGCCGCACCACGGTGAGCTGGAGGAAATAGATCGCAACGTTGGTCGCAATCAGCCAGCGCACCGCGGGCGTCAGCCGCGGATGATCCGCGTCGTCCGAGATAGGATAGGACGAGTAGGTCACAGTCTCAGTATAACACCCGAAGGGCAGGCGAAGTTTCGTCCGTCAGCGCATCGCTGCGGGTGCCAGAATCCGGATTGCAAGGCGGATCGCAGGATGCAGGGCCGAACACTGCTCCATGAGCATGGACCACCGCCGGTCCAGCGAAAGGCCGCGCTCCGCACCCGGAGATGGATGCAGGACCACTTTCGCCCGGTCACTCGCGCGATGCAGCTGCTCGACCACGCGCAGGATCTGTGCATCGCTGGTCTCATCCCGCGGTTCGAGCACCAGCGCCTGGTCGCGACCCGCGGACGCGGCCGTGGTGATCGTCTCCATCGCGCGCTCGACCTCAGCGTCGCTTTCCATGAAATCGAGCGAGACCTGAACGATCGAAAGCCACTTCGCCAGTGTGGTGATCGCCTCGGGACGCTGCCCGTCGGTGTCCACCATGATGGGAAGCGCCGTTGTGGTCTGACCAAGCGCGTTGGCGAGGAACTCATCGTTCCCGAGCGGATCGCGCCCCCCGATACAGATAGAGTGAAATCCCGTACGCGTTGATTGCCGCGTCAGCTCACGAGCAAGCGCAGTCGATGTATACATCGTCGCCGTCTCCGCTTCAGTGGCGAAACGTACGAAGATCTGGCGATGTCCGGCCCAGATGCCGCGGGACTGCACGCCTGCGGGAACGCCGGCGAGCGCGGCTGTGTTTGTCGCCCCGCTCACGGGAGACGCTCCGTCACTTCGGCTTCCTTCGGACGGGCCAATTCCACTATTCGTTCGCATAAATCGGGAAACGTGAGACCTGCTGCGACTGCGGCCTGCGGAATCAGACTCAGTTCGGTCATCCCCGGCAACGTGTTGGCCTCAAGACAATAAAAGACCCCGTCCGCGCCGAGGCGAAAATCGATGCGCGCATACCCGCCAAGTTTGAGGGCACGGAAGGCCGCAATCGAGAGCGCCTGCACGGTGGCGGTCTGTGCTGCCGTCAGGTCCGCCGGGAAAACCTCTTTCGCCATCCCCGCCGTGTACTTGCACTCATAATCGTAGATCTCATGCACTGCGATAATCTCGCCGACGGGGAGGGCCGTGTCGCCCAGGACACCCACAGTGAACTCGCGCCCAGCAACGAAACGCTCCAGCATCACTTCATCGTCGTACTCGAACGCCTCCAGAACCGCCGCACGCAAGTCTGCCGGGGCCTTCACGACGCTGAGACCGACGGTCGAACCCTGTTTCGACGGCTTCACCACGATCGGCAGCCCGAGCGCCGCCACATCCGACTCTGTCGTGCCGCCGACAATCGTGTCGCGAATGCGCCGGCGCATCGTCCAGTCCGCGGTCGGCACGCCCGCCGCACGAAACAACAGCTTGGACAGGTCCTTGTCCATCGCCAGCGCGCTCGCCATGTGCCCGCTCCCTGTGTAGGGGACGCCAAGGAGGTCCAGCAACGCCTGGATCGTCCCGTCTTCCCCCTGTCCCCCGTGCAACGCGAGAAAGACGACGTCGGCCTCGCGGATGGCAGGAAGATCAGTAAGCCCCGCCGCACTCCGGTCACGCGGACGGCCGGCCAGCGCGCGCAATTCCTCGAGCGACGGCGGCGCCGTCTGCACGCCGCTCGCGCGCATCTCTGACTCCGCTGTGTCACTCAACACGCCATGTGCCGGATCGACACCAACTACGCTGTGTCCCCGCTCTCGCAGCGCGGTCATCACCCGCAGGCCACTCGCAATCGAGACGTCGCGCTCCGCGGACGTGCCGCCTAACAACACCGTGATTTTCACTATCGCGCCATGAGAAACTGAATGAGATCCGCGCGCGTGACGATGCCTCGCAGCGCACCATCGTCGCGCACCAATACCGCCGGATTCGCCTTCGACAGCAACTTCACGATCGTCTCGACCGACTGGCTGGACTCCACGACGGGAAATGGCGAGTCCATCACGTCACTGACCGGCTTGTCGAGCACCTTTACGTCCTCGAGTCCCTGCGCCGAGAGGGAGGTTTCAGTGACGGACCCCACGCACGCCTCCCCGTCCATGACCGGCAGCTGCGAGACATCGTGCAGCGTCATGAGCCGCAGCGCCTGCCGCACCGTCGCCGCCGGAGCCACGCTCACGACCGCAGGAGCCGAGTCATCCTTCACCGTCAACACCTGCGACAGCGTCGAGCGGTCGGTGTCCAGCAACTGGTTTTCACGCATCCACTCGTCGTTATACATCTTCGAGAGATAGCGCTCGCCAGTGTCACACAGGATCGCCACGACCATCGCGTTCGGATCGTCCACTGCGCGCGCCACGCTCAATGCGACTTGAACGATGAGTCCGGTTGAGCCGCCTACGAAGAGCCCCTCCTCGCGTGTCAGCCGCCGCGCCATCTGGAACGCCTCGCGGTCTCCCACCGTCCGGAAATCATCGACGAGGCTCAGGTCGAGCGTGCCCGGAATCTTGTCCTGTCCAATGCCTTCGACCTTGTACGGAGTGCCCTCGAGCTTCGTCTCTCCCTTACTCCGCCAGTATTCGGCCAGAATCGATCCCTGCGGGTCGGCGCAAATGATCTTCAGCGTTGGATTCTTCTCCTTCAGGAACCGACCGGCACCCGTCAGCGTGCCACCGGTACCGGCCCCGACGACAAAGTGCGTAATACGACCGTCCGTCTGCTCCCACAACTCCGGACCTGTCGTCTCGTAGTGCGCGCGCGGATTCGCCTCGTTGTAGAACTGGTTCGCGAGGATCGCATTCGGCGTTTCCTCGGCGATCCGCTTCGCCATCATGACGTAGCTGTCCGGATGATCCGGAGGGACCGCCGTCGGTGTGATGATGACTTCCGCGCCGAACGCCTTGAGCAGGCGCACTTTCTCCTGCGACATCTTGTCGGGCATCGTGAAAATGCACCGGTAGCCTTTCTTGGAGGCAGCGATGGCCAATCCGACTCCGGTATTTCCACTCGTCCCCTCCACGATCGTCCCGCCCGGCCTGAGCTGCCCCGACTTCTCCGCCGCGTCGATAATCGGCATCCCGATGCGGTCCTTCACCGAGCCGCCAGGGTTGTAGAACTCCGCCTTGCCGTAGACCGGCGTGCGAATCCCCTGTGTGACCGCGTTCAATTTGATGAGCGGTGTCCACCCCACAGTCTCGAGGACACTGTCATACGGGCGGCGATGGCGTTCGACCGGCATGGTAGACTCGTCAGTCTGGTGAACCGCGGAAGCGGCTACAGACATCTATGGTGTCCGCGCGGTGAGCGCGGTGTCCCCCGGCAGGGGAGGTGCGTCGGGGTGACGAAACAACACAGGAAAAATGACGGAAACGCCGTGCGCCTGCCCGTTCGTCTTCGCGGGAACGAAACGTAGCGATTCGGATCCGCTCACTGCAGCCGAGTCGAGCGCGGAGTACCCGGAAGCCTCCGTGACAACCGTTGACTCGGGCAAAACCCGGCCATCCGCGTCGATGAAGAGACGAAGCATGACGTTCCCCTGGACGCGGCGCTCGTAAAGCGCGGGTGGATACCGAAACGGCGGCTGGGCGTTGACCATCACTGGCAGGTCGTCGGGACGTGGGCCTCCCGCAATGACAACACCGTTCGAGTTGCTCTCGCCGCTGCCGCAGGCCAGCACGAGGCCCAGCGCCGGCACGACGAAACGACAGAAAGGTGGCGCGGGCAGCATGGGGAGAAAATCTAGCCCGTGCTGCACCGCGCCGCGCTACGTGCCCTCTCCGGCTTCCCGAACCAG
>JBKJKH010000627.1:0-4327 GCA_046597595.1 Gemmatimonadaceae bacterium | reverse complement strand
GCGTGAAGGAGCTCGACTGGGCCGCGTCGGCGAGCCGCTTCGATACCGGCACGCCGCCAGTGATGAACGTGTACATCGCCCGAGCCGGTATTGAAGTCGTTACCGCACTCGGCATCGAGGGAATTCGTGAGTGGCACGAAGTGCTGGCGCGCCGACTGATCGACGGCGGACGCGCCCGCGGCCTGACGCTGCACGGTCGGGATGAGGTGCACCGCAAGACAGCAAACACGGCCTTCGTCGTGCGCGATTCCCACGCCGTCGAAACGGCGATGCGCGCGAAGGGGGTACTCTCCTCGGCCCGTGGGCCAGTGATCCGCCTCGCCCCGCACTACTACACCACGATCGCCGACGTGGACACCGCGCTCGATGCCCTGGCCGCGGTCGCTCGCGCATGAAAGAGCGCGAAACATTTGCTTCACGCTTCGGGACGTTGATGACGATCGTCGGGGTGGCCATCGGGCTTGGCAACGTCTGGCGGTTTCCGTACATGGTCGGAAAGTTCGGAGGTGCGGCCTTCGTGCTCTTCTACGTCCTTCTCACACTCGTGATAGGCGTGCCGGCACTGATGGCGGAATTCGCGCTTGGCCGCCACACGCGTCGCGGTCCGGTCGGCGCGTTCGCGGCGGGCGGTCTTCCTTTCGGACGAACGGTCGGCTGGTTCTTCTTCTGCGTCGTGACCGCGGCGATGGGCTATTACGCAGCCGTGATCGGGTGGGTGTTGTTTTATGCGCTGGGGCAGGCCGCGTCGATGGTCGGGGTTTCGATTGACTCGGCGGCGATTCTTCCGCCAGACGACGGCTTCGTGCCGAAGTCGTTCCTCCTTCAGCTGGCGTGCACTGGCACGGTGATGCTTGCCTGCGCCGTGGTCGTGCAGAAAGGCGTGCGCTCGGGCATCGAGCGGGCCAGCACGATCCTCACGCCGGCGCTGTTCGCGATCCTGCTCTTGCTGACGCTGCGCTCGCTCACACTCCCAGGCGCGTGGGCGGGCGTGGAGTGGTACATCCTCAAGCTCCGTTTCTCCGACCTCAATGCGAACGTGATGGTGGCCGCGATGGGGCACATGATGTTCTCGTTGTCGTTAGGCGGCACGTTCATGGTGGTGTACGGATCGTACCTCGACCCGGCCGAGAGCCTGGCCCGCCCCGCTATCTGGACCGTCCTCGGCGACACCGGGTCCGCGCTGCTCGCGGGACTCGCGGTCATTCCCGCGGTGTTCGCGCTGGGGCTTCCGCCAACGTCGGGGCCGGGGCTCCTCTTCTCCACGCTTCCCCAGGTGTTCGCCGCCATTCCGTTAGGAGCGCTGTTTGGATTCCTCTTTTTTGCGGGCCTCTTTGGTACGGGGTATCTGTCCGGCGTGGGCGCGATCGAGGTCCTCGTTGCCGGGCTCGTGGACAACACCCGTCTCTCCCGCCGTCGCGCCGTCTGGATCATGTCGGCGGCGGTGTTTGTCTTCTCGGTGCCGCCGACGATCAACAACGGGATCTTCGTGCCATGGGATCTCACCTTCGGTTCGGGCATGCAGACGCTGGGGTCACTGCTCGCGGTCATCACGATCGGCTGGTGCGTGTCGCGATCGGTCGCCCTGAAAGAGCTCGCGCGCCGCGGAGATCTCCAGGCACCGGCGTGGCTCTTCTATTGGATTCGCTTCGGCATTCCAGCCGCGATCATCGTGGTCGGCATCTGGTGGCTGTTGACAAGCGTGTTCGGCGCCGTCGCGAGTGTGTGATTGCGGGCACCGCTTTCGGGTACGGCGCCCTCTGCGGCAGCCTGCGCAAGCCGAAGTTGCAGAGCGGGCGTTGTACGGAAGCGCCCAGCCCGTAGCGCTCAGCAAACGCTGGCGTACATTGGCGGGCGTGCCCGTCTCTGTCTCCAATTCGTCACTGATCTACGGCTGCCTCAAGGAAGTGGGCGTGCGTCTCGTGTCCGCCCTGCCGGAGACGTGGCTCGTGCACCTGATTCGCTTGGCCGAGGACGACGCCGAGATGACGCTCGTGCGTCTGGCGAAAGAGGAAGAGGGCGTAGGGATCTCGGCCGGCGCGCATCTCGCGGGGGTGAAGTCCGCGATGCTGATGCAGAATCACGGGTTCCTCGCATCGGTGAACGGCATCGTCTCGTGCGCCCAGCTCTATCGCATCCCGCTCCTGATGCTTATCAGCCACCGTGGCGAGTTCGGCGAGCGTGACCCGTGGCAGACGGAGGGCGGCGGAGTCACCGAGCATGTGCTGCAGGCATTGCGCATTCCGTACGACCGGCTCGAATCGCGCGAGCACGTCAACCGCCGCATCGCGAAGGCACAGACGCTGGCGTATTCGGCAAGCCGGCCCGTGGCGCTTCTGCTGTGCCGCGACTTGATGTGGGAGGAATGATGCGACGCATCGATGCCCTGCAGGCCATCTATCCTGACCTCGAGCGCTGTGTCGTCGTGACCATCATGGGCGCGGTGGCTGCGGAGCTTCAGACCATCGGCCACCGGCCCAACTTCTTCTATCTGCAACACGCGATGGGTCTCGCATCGTCCATGGGACTTGGGATCGCACTCAGCAGGCCGGAGTTGCGGGTGGTGGTGTTCGACGGCGACGGCTCGCTGCTCATGAACCTCGGTGGCCTGACGACGCTGGCGCGCTATCGGCCGCGCAACCTGCTGCACGTGGTGTTCGACAACGAGAGCCTGCTCTCGGTGGGCGGATTTCCGACTGCCACCGCGACAGGGAGCGACCTGGCGGCCATCGCCGCGGCCGCCGGGGTTCCGCGTACCACCACGGTCCGCACACTCGACGCGTTTCGCGCCGCGTTCGCGGACGCGCTGGGAGCGAACGAACTCACGACGATTGTGGCGAAGGTCGAGGCCGTGGGACCGTCCGGGTACGTGACCGACCTGTCCCTGCTCGAGAACCGCTACCAGTTTCAGCGCCACCTGCGCACCCTCCAGAGCCAGAGCTGACCATGTCACTGCTCCCCCAACTCGTCGCGGCGCTGAATGCCGGCACGGTCAGGATCGTCGACCTGACCCAGCCCCTGGGCCCCGAGACGCCGGTCATCGGCTTGCCGCCGCAGTTCGGTGGGTCGCCCGGCGTCACGATGGACGTGATCTCGCACTTTGACGAGAAAGGTCCGGCGTGGTACTGGAACGTGATTCATATGGGGGAGCATACGGGCACGCATTTCGACGCACCGATTCACTGGATCACCGGGAAGGATCGGCAGGAGAATGCGTGCGACACGATCCCGGTGCGGCGATGCGTCGGGCCCGCCTGCGTGATCGACGTGACCCGCGAAGTCGCAGCCAACGAAGATTTCCTGCTCATGCCGGAGCAGGTCGTGGCATGGGAGCAGGAGCACGGTCGCATTCCGGCTGGGGCCTGGGTCCTGCTGCATTCGGGGTGGAGCACGCGCAGTGATCCCGTCGCGTTTCTCAATGTGAAAGCCGACGGCCCGCACAGTCCAGGATTTCACGCGAGCACGTCGGAGCTGTTGGCGAAGGACCGTGACGTCGCGGGCGTTGGCGTCGAAACAGTAGGCACCGATGCAGGCCAGGCAGGAATGTTCGATCCGCCGTTTCCCAATCACACGATCATGCACGGAGCGGGGAAGTTCGGACTCGCCAGCCTGCGGAACCTGGACCAACTTCCCGCGACTGGTTCCATCGTGATCGCGGCACCGCTCAAGATCGTGCGCGGGAGCGGAAGCCCGCTGCGTGTGCTGGCGATCGCTCCGTCCTGACATCGACGGAAGCGAATGCTTCCATTCGAGTCGTCGTCGCTATTGCTCTCCACGGGCCGGTAAATGCTCAAGACGACACCCTTTCACCCTCGCACGTCGGCGCTCTGCCTCAGCCACTCGTGGCGACGATGGGCCGGGCACATCGCGGCCAGTTCGTACGACCTGTCGCACGATCGAGAGTATCACGCGATCCGGAGCGCCGCCGGGGTGCTCGATGTATCCCCGCTCTACAAGTACCTGATCGGCGGACCGGACGCCGCGCGATTGCTCGACCGCGTCGTGACGCGCAACGTCCACAAAATGAAAGTGCATCAGGTCACCTATACGGGCTGGTGCGACTCGGCAGGAAAAGTGATGGACGATGGCACCATCTCGCGGCTGGACGAACAGACGTACCGGTTGACGTCTGCTGACCCGAACTTCCGATGGCTGTGCGAGAATGCAGCGGGCATGCGCGTTACGGTCGACGATGTGTCGGCATCCACCGCGGCGCTTGCGCTCCAGGGCCCGAACGCTCGCCGCATTCTCGAGGCGCTCACGGAAACAGATCTGAGTGCCGTGAAGTATTTTCGCCTGACGCACACGAAGGCGCGCGGCATGCCGATTA
>JBKJKH010000617.1:0-4498 GCA_046597595.1 Gemmatimonadaceae bacterium | reverse complement strand
ACCGGGGCGCGCGAGAAAATCGAGCGCATCGTCGGCTCCCCAGTGTATCTCGACCTGCACGTGAAAGTCCTTCCCAATTGGCGGCGCAATGCGGCATCCCTGCGACGTCTTGGCTACCGCTTGCCAGAGGAACCGTCGCCGTGAGCGTATCACCCCAGTTGCTGGCCATCCTCGTCTGCCCGAAGTGCAAGGGACCGCTCGAACACCGCGAAGCGGAGTCCGCGCTCGATTGCAAGGCGTGCCGTCTCCGCTACGCCGTGCGGGACGACATCCCCATCATGCTGATTGATGAGGCGTCGCCGCTCTGACATGCGACGCGACACCGCGTGGATCTCGCGGTGGCTGTCGCGGACGCTAGTGGCATTGCTCGCGCTCCTGGCTGCAGGCACCGGAGCGCGCGCGCAGAGAGGACTGTCCACGGAAGGAGGACTCTTCCTCCTTCTCCCGATCGGCGCGCGCGCCGTCGGGATGGGCCAGGCCACGGCCGCGACGACCACGGGCAGCGAGGCGGTCTGGTGGAACCCCGCCGGGCTCATCGTGGACAACAAACGCGAGGCCGCCATTCACCACTCGCAAAGCATCCTCGGCAACGGAGACGCGCTCTCCATCGTGATGCCGTCGCAACTGCTCGGGACCCTGGCGCTTTCACTCGACGTGCTCAACTACGGCGAGTTTCCACTCACGGACTCAGTGAATCCCGAAGTGCCGCTTGGAACCATCATCCCGCGCAACGTCATCTATGGCGTTTCATATGCGAGCGGGATCGGGAAGCTGCTGGCCGTCGGCCTCACCTACAAGGTCGTGCAGCTGCGATTTGACTGCTCGGGTCCCTGCCCGTCGTCGGCATCCTACACTGCGACGACGAGCGCGCTCGACTTCGGCTTTCGAGCGGCGCTGCGCACTACCCGCCCGACGGTCATAGGGCTCGCACTGCGGAATGTCGGCCTGCCGTTTCAGGTAAATGACAGTCAGCAGGCGGATCCGCTGCCCACGCGCATACAGCTCGGCGTCGCGCACACCATCCCTGTCCGAACCACGCCGACAAAGGCCGGTGCGGTGCGGGCGCTGATCGCCGCCGATGTCCTCGAGACCCTCGAGATCGAGGCTCCCTCGGTACGCCTCGGCGCAGACGTCGCGTACGAGGAACGTCTCTTTGTGCGGGGCGGCTATGTGATCGAGAACGGCGACGGAGGCGGCCCAAGCATCGGCTTCGGGATCATCGCGAGAAATTTCGTGCTCGACTTCGGGCGCATCGTCGGTGGCCTGTCGGCAGACCAGGGGCAGTCGCCCACGCACCTCTCGCTCCGGTTCCTGTTCTGACAATGCGCGCCGTCGTTCGCGCTGGATGTCTCGCGCTCTCACTCGCTGCGACCGTTCCTGTTGCCGCGTCATCCCAGGCGCCGATGCGGACTGCGCAGCGCAGCGGCGTAAGCATTGACCTGCGTCGCGACAGCTCGGCCAGCGGCGCATCGCCGACGTCGCTCCTGGGTGAAGTGCAACCGGCGGGGACAAGAGTGATGCGCGACGCGTGGTGGGTTCCCATGACGAGCGCCATTGTACCCGGCGCGGGGCAATTGCTGCTGAGACAGGATCGCGCACTCGCCTACATGGCGCTCGAGGCATTCATCGCGGCGGTGTACGTGCGGGACCGTCACGAAGCGCAGCGACAGCGTGCGTCGTACCGTGAGCTCGCGCGAACCGTGGCCCGCGCCTTGTTCGACATCAATGGACTGCCGGACGGGGAGTTTGAGTACTACGAACGGATGCAGAAATACGTCGAGAGTGGCGTGTACGATCTCGTCCCGGGCGGCACGGTCGAGCCGGAGGTCGACGAAGTGACCTTCAACGGATCCGTCTGGCGGCTGGCGCGGGAAACGTTCTGGAGTGATCCGAAGGTTGCTCCCGACATCACGTCCTCCGCATACCTGCGGGCGCTCGCCTTCTACAACCGGCGCGCCGTTCGCCCGGAATTCCGCTGGTCGTGGCGGAATGCCCAGCTCGAACAGGATTTGTACGTGCGTACGATCGACGCGAGCAACCAGGCATTCCGGCGCACCATTGCGGACCTTGGCGCGCTCCTGGCAAACCATGCGCTGAGCACCGTGGATGCGTACGTGACCCTGCGACTGCGCTGGCGGGGCGCGAACCAGGCGCCAGGCGATTCGCGGACCCCGTTTATCGAAGCGACCCTGCCTTGGCCCTCGTTCAGCCACCGCTGAGAGGGGCGGTCCGAGGCGAGATCAAGCGGCGCAAGTCACGACGTGATACATTTTTGACTTCACTTCAGGCCACCGGTATCTTGGCCTCGAATCCGACCGCGGACGCGTCATTCGTGTCGAAGCCAACCGCTATTCTACTGCAGCCGGGTCTGGAGCCGATGCCCGAGGCATTTGGCCTCTGGTTGGACTCCCACGGCGTGCCGTGGGCGGTTGTGAAGAATGCTGACGAGCTCATGTCGCGTGCGCTGCGGGGACGTCCCCGGATCGTGATGATCGATGCCCAGAATGAACAGGTCATTGCGCTGGAGGCGTGCACGCGGCTCAAGCAGGATTCGTACACCGGCATCGTGCCCTGTGTGGTCTTCAGCCGCGAGGACGATGGAGCATTCGCGGCCGCCTTCGACGCCGGCGCGGATGAGGTGCTTCGTGGCGAGTCCCCGCAACGCGAGGCGCTCCAGCGCATTGACGCGATGCTGCGCAAGTCCGATCGCGACACGGTCGTGCATCCGTCAACGCGCCTTCCGGGGTCCCACGAGATCGAGCGCGAGATCGCCCGGCACCTCGTGAAGGGTGAGCCATTCGCAGTCTGCTACGCGGATCTCGATCATTTCAAGGAGTACAACGACCGTTACAGCTATCACGATGGTGACCGGGTCATCCGTGTCGTTGCGCAAATTCTGCACGACGTCGTGAAAGGACTGTGTGGTGAAGGGGGATTCATCGGCCATATCGGCGGTGATGACTTCATCTTTATCATTCCGTCCTCGTGGGTCCCTGCGACTTGCGGTGAAGTCGTGTCAGTATTCGATATCCTCGTGCCGTTCCAGTATTCTGAGCAGGACCGCCGTGCCGGTTACTTTTTCGGCAAGGACCGCCGGGGCCAGTTGCATCGCGTCCCATTGATGACCATTTCGATTGGCGTCGTCACGAACGAACGACGCCACTTCCTGAACGCGGCACAGATCAGTGAGCTCGCTACGGAAATGAAGAGTTACGCGAAGACACTCGAGGGGTCCGTGTACACAGTGGATCGCCGGCAGGACAGCGTGCTGGAGCCGAGTGAAGCAATCGCCCGCCGCAGCGGTGCGTTCGACGTCCCGGGGCGCGAGGAGTACGAATGAACGCCACGTGTCCGGAATGTCGATCCATTTTTCGGGTGGATCCGGCCCGTGTGCCAGGGCCGGGCATCAAGGCGCGCTGCTCGGTGTGTGGCGGGCTGATTTCGATCACCGCCGGCGCGCCGAACGAGGACTTCGCGCAGCCGGTCCGCGCCCCGTTGTTCACCAGCGGCGCGTCTGCGCCGGTCGCCGCACCGCCGTCGATTTCCACGCCGCCGGCCCCGCGCACACCAACGCCGGTCGGTACGCCGGTGATCTCTGCCGTGCCGGCTGCGCCAAGAATGCCCACTCCGGCTGCGGGCACACCATCGATAGGTGCCCCAGCGGTCGCCACGCCGACGGCGCAGCCGCCGCGTGCGCCTACTCCGCCGGCCACACCTACGCTTCCGCAGCCAGTCGCGCGCCCGACGCCGGTTGCACCGTCGCCATTCGGCGCGCCGCGTCCCCCCGCGCCACCCACCTTCGGGCGCCCGGGGACACCGAGCTCGGCCCCGGCCATGCCGTCGGCGCCTCGCCCATCCGCGCCGAGTCCTTTCGGGGCACCGCCGGCAATGCGTCCGCCTGGCGCACCGGCAATGCCGCCCGCCGGTCTGCGCCCGCCGCCGATAGGGGTACCGGCAGGAGGGGCATCGGGATCGCCTTTCGCACCGCCAGGACCACCACCGGGCCTGCGGCCGCCGGCTCCGCCGGCGATTGCGGCTCCTCCCGCATTCACTCCGCCGTCTCCCGCTCCGCCTGCTCCTGCCGCGCCACGTTTCCCAGTGACGCCGCCAAGCGCGCCGGTGCCGGCAGTGCCGGTCGCGTCGCCTCCACCGGCTTCGCCAGCGCCTGCAGCGCCAGCGCCTGCAGCGTCAATGCCCTCAGCGCCAATGCCCTCAGCGCCAATGCCCTCAGCACCGGCGCCTGCGATGACGCAATCGACCGCTACGCCGCGACCCGCAAGTCCGCCCGCGGAAGGCGCTGTACGCGTTCCGCGCAATCCATTCCTGGCGAACGACCCAAACCAGAAAGCAAAACGGTTGGCCCGCGCGCTCGTTTCGGACATCATCGCGTATCACCCGACAAAGCGGGACGAAGGGCTCAAGAACGGCACGCTCAAGCAACTGCTCCGGGAAGAGATCAAGAAGAGCTACGAGGAGTACGTCGACCAGATCGGAAAGG
>JBKJKH010000533.1:0-4535 GCA_046597595.1 Gemmatimonadaceae bacterium | reverse complement strand
GATATCGATGTGGTTCACGGACGAAGGCCGCCCACCCCGCGAGCGATTCGACACGGTCCCCGCCGTGGAAATGACGGTCCCCTTCCGCGTATGCTCGATGTAGTGGATCGCTTCCTGATGATCGTGCCCGCACAGCACCAGATCCACGCCGATCTCCGCAAAAGCACCGAGAATCTTCTTGGTGTTCTTGAGTCCGTGCCGCTGGGACAGCTCACCCTTCACAGGGTTGTGATGCATGACAATCACGCGCGCGTGGCCCTTCGGCGACTTCTCGAACTCCTGGGCTGCACGCTCGATCTGCGACTTCCGCAGGTCCCCGATGATCGAGATGTCACGCACGTTCCACGTCAGCGTGCGCCGGTTGACGCCCTGTGCGGTGTTGAGCCCGACGAACGTCGCGCCCTCGACACGCAGCACCGGTTCCACGTCCTCCTGGAGGTGCGCGCGGAATGCTTCGAGAATCAGGCCCTTGTCCCGCAATCCCAACGGCGCCCGCCACCAGAGCACGTCGTGGTTGCCCGGCACGACAATGGTCTGGCTGCATTTCTGCGCTTCGCGCAGGAAAACCTGCGCCCGCTGGAACTCGCCCGCCCGCGCTCGCTGCGTGAGGTCACCGGAAACTGCGACGACTTCGTATCCGCCATCGCGCACTAACCCCTCGATCGCTTCGATCTGCGCGCGGACCGCTGGCCGGCCGAAATGCAGGTCGGACAGGTGGAGGATGTTGACGTGAGTCATGTCAGCGGATGCGTGCGATGAGCGCGTCGGTAAACTCATCCGTCGTGGCCGTGCCGCCGAGATCGCCCGTCACGGTCTTCCCCTCCATGACCATCTCCTCGATCGCCGTGCGGATCGTTGTCGCGCGTGTCGTATCCCCGATATGATCGAGCATCATGCACGCCGCGAGCATGAGCGCTGAAGGGTTCGCGACGCCCTTGCCCGCGATGTCGGGCGCCGTTCCGTGAACCGCCTCGAAGATTGCGGCGGTCGCACCGATATTCGCGCCAGGTGCAAGCCCCAGGCCCCCAACAAGACCCGCGATCTGATCCGAAAGGATGTCGCCAAACATGTTCGTCGTCACGATCATGTCGAATGTCTCCGGCTTCATGCCGAGCTGCATTGCCATCGCATCGATGATGCGATCTTCGAACTCGACGCGGCCGAGATACTCACGCGCCACTTCGCGCCCGACATCCAGGAACAGGCCCTGCGAATATTTCAGGATGTTCGCCTTGTGCACCAGCGTGATCTTCTTGCGCCCGTGCGACACGGCATACTCGAATGCGTAGCGGATCGCGCGTTCCGATCCGGAGCGCGTGATGATCGCCACCGACTCCGCGGCCGCCTTCGGATCGTCCCCAATGCGGATGTAGTGCTCCACGCCGACGTACAGGCCTTCGGTGTTCTCGCGCACCAGCACGATGTTCACCTTGTCGTAGTGCCGGCGGCTGTGCATCAGCGTCTTGGCCGGGCGGACGTTCGCATACAGGTCGAACGTTTTCCGCAGCGCGACGTTGACTGAGCGGTATCCCTCGCCGACGGGTGTCTCGAGCGGCCCCTTCAGGGCCAGTCGCGTCCGGCGGATCGAGTCGAGCGTGACGTCGGGCATGGGATCATGCCAACGTGACATTGCGGCCGCGCCGGCGATCTGCCGATCCCACTCGAGATCCGCGCCGGCAGCGTCGAGGAGACGAACGGTCGCTTCGGCAATACTCGGCCCGATCCCATCGCCGGGAATGAGCGTAACTGGAACTGGCATCAGTCAGGGAGAAGGCACGATGAGATCGGCGAGGCGACCCGCCGCCGTCGCGAACGGTTGTGGAGAAGGGCCGGACGCAGTATCGCTCGCCACTTCTCCCATCCAGGTCACGATCGCTCCACGCGCGTCGATCACTGCGAGCTGCACGATGAAGCGCGTGCCGCCCCCGCGGGCCGCCGGAGCGCGTTCGACGCGGCCCTCGATCGGCAGGAGCACCCAGCGCGCATCGGTGAACGCCACCAGTGTGCGAAGCTGCGCCGCGAGCGGATCACCGAGCGGACCGTCCGGTGCTTCCTTCAGCCGTCGAAGCGATTCGACCTGCAGTGACCGCACGTCGGGGATGTACGTCCCGGCCCGCCGCGTCATGGACGCCAGGGCCGACGGGAGAATCCAGCGCGTACCGAGGCCTCGCTCACCGAGCGCAAAGGCGACCTCATCATCGAAACGCGTACGCATCCCCTTGGCGTCATTCCCCTTCGCGCTCCACCCGGCGCCATCGTCCAGCAACTGCAGCGGAAGGACGACGACGCGCCGCCCCGCATAGCTCGCAAGCGGACGTTCAGGGTCCGGTTGCGGCACTTCTGGTGCGGGCGTCGTGCCGCGACAGCCTGCGGCGAGCAACGCCAGCGAAAGGAGGGCGCGTACATTCAGCATGGCGGGCGGAAGTTAGCGAGGGGAGGCCACCGCGCATACGCCTGTCGCCGATAGCGCCTGTCACCGTCAGCGTTGACCCGGTGCTCGCAGTCCCGCAACTTGCCGCCACTTCCACCGGCGGGTCCCGAGAATGCTGAAGGTGCTTGGTTGGATCCTCGTTGGCCTCGTCGGCGCGGGGGCGTTCGCCTATATGGCCCTCTCGCGAGGCGAGTCCATCAGCGCCGCATGGCTGCTGACCGCGGCTGTCTGCACCTACCTGATCGCGTACCGGTTCTACAGCCGGATCATCGCCTCGAAGGTCTTCGCGCTCGACGCCAACCGTGCAACGCCATCGGAGCGCCTCAACGACGGGCGCGACTTTGTCCCCACGAACCGCTGGATAGTCTTCGGCCACCACTTCGCCGCCATCGCGGGACCAGGCCCTCTCGTCGGCCCGACCCTCGCCGCGCAATTCGGATTCCTCCCCGGCGCCATCTGGATCATCGTCGGCGTCGTCGTTGGCGGCGCCGTCCAGGACATGGTCATTCTCTGCTCTTCCATACGGCGCAACGGCAAGTCACTCGGCCAGATGGCGAAGGAGGAGATCGGCCCAGTCGCTGGGTGGACCGCGATGATCGCGGTTCTCGGCATCATGGTCGTGCTGATCGCGGTGCTCGCGCTCGTGATCGTCAACGCGCTCCGGGCAAGTCCGTGGGGCGTGGTGACGATCGGCCTCACCATTCCCATTGCACTGCTGATGGGCACGTATCTCCGATGGATCCGGCCGCATCGGGTGCTCGAGGCCAGCGCCATCGGGTTGGTATTGCTCGTTGTTGCGCTCTACGCAGGACGCTGGGTCGCGGAGAATCCCGCGCTCGCGCCGATGTTCACGCTCGACGCCCGCACGCTTGCGCTGCTTGTGATGGCATATGGCTTCGCGGCATCGGTGCTGCCGGTCTGGCTGCTGCTCGCGCCGCGCGACTACCTCTCTGCCTTCGTGAAGATTGGCGTTGTCCTGGCACTCGCGATCGGAATCCTGTTGACGCTACCGCCGTTGCAGATGCCCGCCGTGACGCGATTCGTCGATGGCACCGGTCCGGTGTTCGCAGGCAAGCTGTTCCCGTTTGTCTTCATCACTATCGCCTGCGGTGCGATTTCCGGTTTCCATTCGCTCGTTGCGTCGGGTACGACCCCCAAGTTGCTCGAGCGGGAAACAGACGCACGGATGATTGGCTACGGCGCCATGCTGATGGAGTCGCTCGTCGCGATCATGGCGCTGATTGCCGCCTGCGTGCTCACGCCCGGCGTGTACTTCGCCATCAACGCCCCTGTCGTTGCACTCGGCACGACTGCCGTGAGCGCGGCAGCCGCCATCCAGCAATGGGGGTTCGTCGTCACGCCTGGTGAACTCGAGGCACTTGCGCGCAATGTCGGTGAAACGTCGCTGCTCTCACGAACTGGTGGTGCGCCAAGCCTCGCCGTTGGAATGGCGAATATCTTTGCGCAGGTCCTTGGCGGCCCCGGTGCGATGGCGCTGTGGTACCACTTCGCCATCATGTTCGAGGCGTTGTTCATTCTCACCACACTCGACGCCGGCACGCGCGTCGGGCGCTTCATGCTCCAGGATCTCGGTCGTCATGTCTGGGAACCGTTCGGGCGCGTGGCGTGGTATCCCGCAGTGGTGATGTCGAGCGCGATCTTCGTCTCGATGTGGGGATACTTCCTGTATCAGGGCGTGATCGACCCCCTGGGCGGCATCAACTCGCTCTGGCCCCTCTTCGGAATCTCGAACCAGTTGCTCGCGGCCGTCGCACTCTGCGTCGGCACGACCATCATTATCAAGATGGGCCGCGCGAAGTATGCGCCGATCACGATGGTGCCCCTCGCCTGGCTCGTGACCGTCTGTCTCACCGCTGGCTACCAGAAGATCTTCAGCGACAACCCGCGACTCGGATTTCTGTCGCATGCGCGCATGGTCGCAGACGGGGTGGCATCCGGACAGCTTCCCGCAGGAATCAGGAACGCCGCGGACGCCTCGCGCGTGATCTTCAATGACCGGCTCGATGCCGCCGTCGCTGGGTTCTTCCTCATCTCTGTTGTAGTCGTGCTCGTCGCCTCGATACACGAGTGGTGGCTCGTGCTG
>JBKJKH010000333.1:0-3000 GCA_046597595.1 Gemmatimonadaceae bacterium | reverse complement strand
TGCCTCGTGCCGCTATTATCCAACCTGCTCGCAGTACGCCATTGAAGCACTTGCACGGCACGGCGCCGCGAAAGGCAGCTGGCTCGCCGCGCGCCGCATCGCCCGATGCCACCCATTCCGTCCAGGTGGCTTCGATCCAGTTCCCTGACACGTATTTGCCACGGCGACGCCGCCTGGCCGCACGCAACCAACGTGATTGATAAACGGTTCGTCCTCGCCCTTCTGCTTACCGGCGTCGTCGTTTTCCTGACGCCGGTGCTTTTTCCAACGTCTCGCGCAACGCGTACTCCAGCGGGCGCTGACAGCGCCGCGGTCGCGCCGGGAGCACCGCCAGCCGCTGCCGTTCCGGTCGCGACTCCCACTGCGACTCCCACTGCGACTTCCGCCACGACGCCCGCGCCACTGCCGCGGGGCGTCGGCATTGCTCCTACGGCAACGCCGGTCGCGCGCGACTCCGGCGCGGCGGTGCCGGTGCGCGCGGAAACGACAGTCGTCGTCACCACCCTTGGGTCGTATCGATTCACCAATATCGGTGCGGCGCTCCTGGGCGTGACACTGACGGCGCACCGCAACCTTCGGGATAGCGGAGCGATGCGCCTCGAGTCTGGGCCGGTGCCGCTGCTCCGGTATAGCCTCGCTGGTGGAGCGGACACCATGTCGCTGGCAGGCATCGTGTTCCAGGCATCGCGAAGCGGGACGAGCAGCGTTCCCGTGCTGACCTACCGCGGACAGTCAGCGGGACGCGACATCGAGATGCGATACACGTTCGCTCCCGACAGCTACGTCGTACGTGTGGCGGCGACAGTGGGCGGCGTGGCCGCGCCGTACATCGCGCTCGAGCTTCCCTCACACCTCCGCTCGTTCGAGGCGGACACGGTGGAGGACGTGAACAAGCTGGCGTATGTGTACAAGCCGCAGCGCGAGGGAGCCCAGAGCATCGGATTCGGCAAGCTCGACCCGGGTGAGAAGCGCGTCATCCCCGGCCCCATAACGTGGGCCGCCGCAAAGACGAAGTACTTCATCGTCGGCGTGCTCTCTCCCGCGCTCGGCGCTCCGTTCAGTGAACTGGGTATTGCCGGCGCGCCGCGCACAACCAAGATCGTGAGCGAAGGCAGGGCTACCCTGCTCATTCCAATTACCTCGGGCCAGGCGTCGTTCGAGCTGTACGCCGGGCCGCAGGAATGGAGAAGACTGCTCGCGGTCGGACGCGGCTTCGAGGATGCGAATCCGTACGGCGGGTGGTTCTCCGGCATGGTGCAGCCCTTTGCCACCATGGTAATGCGCGTCCTGCTCTGGATGCGCGGGGCGACTGGACTGAGCTACGGATGGGTACTGGTCATCTTCGGACTGGTCATTCGTATCGCAATGTGGCCCCTGCAGCAGAAGTCCATGCGCGTGAGCATGCAGATGCAACGCCTCCAGCCCGAGCTGCAGGCGGTCCAGGCGAAGTACAAGAGCGACCCGCAGAAGCTGCAGCAGGAAATGATGAAGGTCTACGCGGCGCACGACATGAGCCCGCTCAGCACCTTCTCAGGTTGCCTGCCGATGCTGCTGCCGATGCCGATCCTGTTCGCGCTGTTCTTTGTCTTCCAGAACACTATCGAATTCCGCGGTGTGCCGTTCCTCTGGCTGCCGGATATTTCGCTCAAGGATCCGTACTACATCGTGCCGCTGCTCATGGGCGTTTCCATGTTCGCGCTGTCGTGGATCGGGCTGCGTGGTGCGCCGCCAAACCCTCAGGCGAAGATGATGGCGTACATCTTCCCGCCGATGATGACGTTCCTGTTCCTGAACTTTGCTTCAGGACTGAACCTGTATTATTTCGTCCAGAACATCGCCGCCCTCCCACAGCAGTGGTTGCTCGTGAAGGAACGTCAGAAGGCCGCGCCTCCGACCCCGCCGGCGCGAGCACCATAGTTCGCGACGGCACGGGAGGTGCCCTACCGGGCTCTTGTGCGCATCACATTCATCGGCCACGCGACCCTGCTCGTTCGCATCGGCGAACGGACGCTCCTGACGGACCCCAACTTCGACAACGCGCTTGGGGGATTTCTCAAGCGCGTTTCGGCGCCGGGAATTCCGTTGGATGCCCTCCCGCCGCTTGACGCCGTTCTCCTGTCACACGCGCACGCGGATCACCTCTCATTCGATTCGCTCGACCGACTGCCTCGCCATGTGCCGGTCATTGCGCCACCGAAAGTTGCAGAGTGGCTGATCCGCCGGGGCTACCGGCAGACTATTCCTCTCGCGCCGGGAGAGGATTTCGACATCGGCGAGTTGACCATCCATGCTGCCGAGGCGACGCACGTTGGCAGCCGGTACGGATTCGACCGCTGGCGTGCCGACGCGAACATGTACCTCATGCAGTGCGGTGAGCGGTCGTGCTTTTTCGCGGGAGACACCGCACTCACGCCCGGGACGCACCAACTCGTTGCGGAAGAGGTGCACGCGCGACAGCGAACGCTGGATGTCGCATTGCTCCCAATCGGCCACGCCCCGCGATGGAAGGTAAACTTCCGTCGCGGCCACCTCACGAGCGACGACGCGCTTGAATTGTTCAACCGTTTACAGGCGCGCTATTTCATTCCCTATCACTGGGGAACGTTCAACCACGTGACGTCAACGGCATTTGAAGCGATTGATCGCCTGCGCGCCTCGTTGCGCGGCCACGCGAAGGGCGAGCAGGTCATGGTCCTGGAGCCGGGCGAGGCGTTCACTCTCGAGAATGGCGCTGCGCAAGTCGAGCGGCCGGCGGACCAGTAACTCCTTCGCCTAACCCCTTCGCTTAACCCGGTCGCGCGTCAGTCGTCGGTGGCGCGCTGCGTGGCGGATTGCCAAATTTCATCCGCCAGCCACTGAAGCCGATCCTGCGCGTAGTCAAGTTCGTCCGGCGACATGTCCGGCGACTTCCGCGCAAGAGTTCTCACCAGCACCACGAGTTCGTCGAGCAGTTCGCGCAGCGGCTGATTGCGCCGGCGATCACTTTCCTCGCTCGATTCC
>JBKJKH010000265.1:0-2901 GCA_046597595.1 Gemmatimonadaceae bacterium | reverse complement strand
GATATCGCGCAGGCGGTGGCGGCACATGTCGAGCCGTGGAAGATCCGCCTCGGCGAAGCGGTCGCGTACTGGGGGGGCGAGGGCTTCGAGACCGCCGTGCTCGAGCGGGCGCTGGATCTTCCGTCCACGCCCGACGTCGACGGATTGCTGGCGACTTTCGTGTCGGCGATCGAGCACCTTCGGGCGCTCGAGGCAGAGGCCACACTGGCCGACGCCGCGCTCGGCGGCAGCGCGCTCTTTCGCGACCCCGAACGCATCGCGGAAGCCGAGGCGCTTGTGGACCGCGCTATTCTGGGCCGGACGCCGCCACCGGGACCCGCGGCGAACTTCACCCGGTCGGGATTCGAGGTCGGCGCGTCGAACCAGCTCGCCGTGCGCGCCGTGGATGCGATCATCGCCGAACCGGGACACCGTTTCAATCCGGTGCTGCTGCATGGGCCAAGCGGAGTGGGGAAGACCCACTTGCTCAACGCGATCGGCAACGAGCTCGCGAACGCGGGCAAGCGTGTCGCCTGCGTGAGCGCGCAGGCCTTCATCGACGAGCTCATCGCCGCGCTGCAGGACGGAACCATCGAGCGGTGGAAGGCGCGCTACCGGCACGCGGACGCGCTGCTCGTGGACGACGTGCAGTTCGTGTCGGGGAAGGAGCGCACGCAGGAAGAGCTGTTCCACGTCTTCAACGCCCTGTACGATGCGGGGAAGCAGATCGTGCTGACGAGCGATCGCGCGCCAAACGAGATTTCTGACCTGGAGGACCGGCTGCGCTCACGGTTCGAGGGCGGCCTCGTCGCGGGAATCCAGCCGCCCGACCGCAGCCTGCGCGAGCGACTGTATGCGCGCTTTCTCGCGTTCAGTGAGCCAAACCCAGACGCGGCGCTCGTGGCCTTTCTTGCCGAGCGCCCGGCCGCGAGCGTCCGTGAGGTGCAGGGCACGGTGCATCGGCTCATCGCCGCCGCAGAGCTGGCGGGCGCGCCGCTGACCATCGCCGTCGCGCGCGCCGAGCTGGGCGAAGGCTCCGGTCCTGCGGCGTCGTTCACGCAGACGCAGCCGCAAGTTGGTGATCCCACCTTCCTCGATGCGGAGAAGGTGGTCTGGGATTGGCCCGATATCGGTGGCCGCGTGATCGAGGATATCGGCTGATGGCGATCAAGGGCAGTCTCAAGGAAGCCAGCCTCCCCGACGTGCTGCAGCTTCTCGCGATGGGCAAGAAGACCGGGTGCCTCAGCGTCACGCACCGGAACAACTTCGGCTACGTCTACTTTGATCGCGGCAAGATCAGCTACGCGTCCATCGTCAACCGGCGCGACCGGCTAGGCGACATTCTCGTCAAGAGCGGGCTGCTGACGCTCGAGCAGCTCGAGGAGGCGATCGCGCAGCAGAATCGTGAGCGGGACAAGCGCCTCGGGGAAATCCTCGTCGAGCTCACGTTCCTCTCGCGCGAGATGCTCCACCAGCAGATTCGCATCCAGATCGAGGAAGCGGTCTACTTCCTCTTCACGTGGACGCAGGGCACGTTCAACTTCGAGGCTGACGTCCGTCCCGAGGAGCAGGATTTCCTCGTGCAGATCAATCCCGAATCGCTGCTGCTCGAAGGCGCGAGGCGCGTCGACGAGTGGGGATTGATCGAAAAGAAAATTCCGGCGTTCGACCTGATCTTTGACGTGGACCGCGTGAAGTTGCGCGACAGTAATGTGGAGCTCACGCCGGAACAGACGACGATGGTCGAGCTCATCGATGGGCGCCGCGACGTCGCCGCCCTTGTCGAGGAATCGGGCCTCGGCGAGTTCGATGTCGGGAAGGCGTTGTACGGGCTGCTCACCGCCGGTTTTCTCCAGCGCATTGGCAAGACAAAGCCGAAGGAAAGCGCGGTTTCGGAGGCGCGGGTCGAAGAGCACCGGAATCTCGGCGTAGCCTTCTACAAGACGGGCATGCTCGACGAGGCGATGCGGGAATTCAAGCGCGTGGCCGAGCTGCGCCCCAGCGATGTTCCCGCGCGATTCTATCTGGGTCTCGTCGCGCTGCGGCTCGGTCGCTGGGCAGACGCCGTGGCGGGCTTTGCGGATGTCACGTCACAGGTGGGCGCCCGGCCGTCTTCGTACCACAACATGGCGTTCGCGCTCGAGCAGCTTGGCCGGTACGACGAGGCCACGGCGGCGCTCGCGGAGGCGGTGCAGCGGGGAGGCGATAGCGATGCGCGCGTGCGGACGTCACTGGGCGTGCTCGCGCTGCGCACCGGTGACCTCCCGACCGCCGATGCCGAGCTGTCCTCTGCGCGCGCGCTGTTCGGCAAGCGCGCTCCACCGCCCGCCTGGTTCCACTACGCCGCGCTCGTCGCCGGCCTCACGGGCGACCTGAATCGCGCCATTGCGCTGCTGACGGAAGGGATTGGCGCACATCCACATGCGGCGGTCCTCTACAACAATCTCTCGGCGGCATTCGAGCGTCGGGGGATGTACGACGAAGCGGGGCGCATGGCGGAACGCGGCGCGCACGAAGATCCTGGCCTTCCGCAGTTGCACAAGAACAGCGGTGACCTGCTGTATCGGAAGGGCGCCTACGACGATGCGCTCGATGCCTATCAACGCGCAGTAAAGCTCAACCCTTCGCTGGGCGAGGACGTGTATCTCAAGCTCGGGAACATTCGCTACCGTCGCCAGGAGGCAGACGAGGCCGTGCGCTGCTGGGAGCGGGCCCTCGAGCTGGATCCGTCCAATGCCATCGTTCGCGCGAACCTCGACGCCACACGCCCACGGGTATGAGCCTGGAGTCCGCGGACGAACCGGGATTCGCAGCGCTCACGGCGAAAATTTCCGGTGAACGCGGGTTTGGCTGCAGCAGCTACAAGGAGAAATGCCTGCGGCGCCGGATCGCCGTGCGGATGCGCGCGCGCGGGGTGCACGC
>JBKJKH010000110.1:0-6611 GCA_046597595.1 Gemmatimonadaceae bacterium | reverse complement strand
CGCGCCGGGTGATCCGTTCGAGAGCGCGTTCTCGAATCCCAAGCTCAGCGACGCGATCCGCGAGAAGTGGCGCGCTCAGTACGGCTTCGACCGTCCGATCCCTGAACAATACGCGCGGTACCTCGGTGCGGTGGCGCGTGGAGATCTCGGCTACTCGTTCTCGACGAACCGCCCCGTGACCGAGGCGCTGGCTTCGGCATTGCCGAGTACGTTGCTGCTCATGGGCGCCGCGCTCTTTGGAAGCTTCGTCGTTGGAATCGGCGTCGGTGTCACGCAGGCCGTACACCGGGGTCGCGCGGCAGACCGGATACTCGGGTGGGTGTCGCTGGTGCTCTACTCGCTTCCCGATTTCTGGTTGGCCGTCATCGTCCTCCTGAGCTTCGCGTACTGGATCCCGATACTTCCCGCCGGCGGTGCGGTGGATGTTGTGCTGCATCCGTACATGAACGGCTTCGAGCAGTTTATAGACCGGTTGCGACACCTCGTGCTGCCGGCCCTCACGCTGACCGCGCTGACCGCTGCGGCGATCGCGCGTCACCAGCGATCCGCCATGCTCGAGGTCCTCAACGATGACTTCGTGCGCACCGCGCGCGCGAAGGGCGCGGCGGAGACGCGCGTGCTGTTTCATCACGCGCTCCGCAATGCCCTCCTGCCCGTCATCACGCTGTTCGGCCTCTACTTCCCCGCCCTGCTCGGTGGCGCGGTGCTGGTAGAGCGCGTGTTCTCGTGGCCCGGGATGGGGCAGCTCACGCTCAATGCCCTTTCCCTGCGTGATTACCCGCTCGTTGTGGCAAGCGCGATTGTCGCGAGCATCATGGTCGCACTGGGGGGTCTCATTGCCGATACGCTTGCGGCGTGGGTTGACCCGCGGATGCGGAGCGACGCGCCGTGACGTCACCCGTGATGCGCGCGGCAGGTTCCTGGTCGCAGGCGTGGCAGCGGCTGCTGCGCGACAAGCGCGCGATCGCGGCACTCGCGACGATTACGCTACTCGTGCTGGTCGCGATCTTCGCGCACTGGCTGGCGCCTCACGATCCTTCCGCGCAGCCGGATATCGTGGGCCTTCGCAGCCAGCCACCATCCTCCTCGCACCTGTTCGGCACTGACCCGTTCAGCCGCGATGTGCTGAGCCGGGTGATGTACGGGTCGCGTGTCTCCCTCACGGTCGGCGTGCTGTCAATGCTGATTGCGGTGTCGCTTGGAACGGTGTACGGCGCAGCGGCCGGACTCGGGTCGCGTGCGGTTGATGCGACGCTCATGCGTGTAGTCGATGCGGCGCTTTCCATCCCGCGCCTCCTCCTGCTCATCGCGGTGCTTTCACTCTGGGGACAGGTTGGCGTCCCGTCGCTCATCGTGCTCCTCGGCGTGACGAGCTGGTTTGGGACGAGTCGCTTGGTCCGCGCTCAGGTACGCTCCATCCGCGAGCGTGAGTTTGTGCTTTCTGCGCGAGCGTTAGGTGCGCCGCCGATGCACGTGCTGCTGCGCCACATCCTTCCGAATGCCCTGTCCGTCATTGTGGTTGCTGCGACGCTCGGGATCGGGAACGTTATCATCCTCGAGGCGGGGCTTTCATACCTGGGCATCGGCGTCGCGCAGCCGACTGCAAGCTGGGGCAATATCATCCAGGACGGCTCCGACCAGATTGCCGCGCACTGGTGGATCTCCGTGTTTCCCGGCCTGGCCATGCTGGCGACGGTGCTCGCGTTCAATACGCTTGGGGATGCGCTGCGGGATGCCCTGGATCCTCGCACGTAGCGGTAGTCGGCGGCCGATGCGGCCGGCTCGGCGTTCGCACCGGCCTTCCCGCCCCGCACGCTCACTCATCGCGACACGCGCTCTTGCATTCGCACTGCGATCACGCGTTCCAGCGCACCGGTAGACGTGCACGCGACCGGATGCTCGCTCATGGACTCACGCGATGCGCTGGCTCGAGCGACCGAACGCAGCCGGCTGCGGTTCGTTTCGGCCGCAACCACCTGTGTGATGATTGATATCATCACGGTGTATGAATCGGCATTGTCCATCCCGAACGCGTTCATGCCGCAGCGGAAGTACGTCGACAGGGGCCTCCCCGCGAGGGACGGTCTCGCGCGAAAATTCGCGTTTCCGATGCTCATGAGGCGCGTGTCCATGGTGCCGACGGGCAACCCGATCGCGAGGTAGACATCGGGCAACGCGTCCCACGTCTTTCCGGGAGATGCATCGACGGCCGTCTCGACCACCTCCGTCGACCTGCCCTGCTCGATTTCCGAAGCTCCATCAACGCCGGTAACACGCGCGGCCGCCCCATTCGGGCCGGCCGTGATTTCACGCTGGCCGGACGCGCACGCGGCGCACCCGAGGGTGACGACAACACTGATCACCTGGATGATTCTGGCCATTGGGTCGCCCGAGGATTGGCGCTGGTATCGCGATCACGCGGTGAAGGGGGATAATGCGGGTCTGTCCTCCCCGGTGACAGGGACCTGTCATCCCGGGAGTGCGTGACCAGGGCAACGGCTCCATGCGCCGAGGGCGCTCTCAAAACCCGCTAGTCTGTTCCATGAAAGCAGTTACGTCACGCGGCCGATCCCCGTCGCTCCAGTGGAACAGCTCTCGCCATGACGGGGCACACAGGCCGTCAGCGGCCTCAACCACCTTCTCTCCTCAAAAGACCCCGGAGAAACATGGCCAGCTTTCGCCGCACCATGGCGACCACCGCCGCCGGATTGATGTTCGGCGCGTTCACTCTTGGCGCCCAAGCGGTATCGCGCGTCCAGCGGCACGACGGTTTCAACATTGGTTTCGGCATGGGCGCCGCCGACTACGACCTCAAGTGCTCTGGATGCACCACGACGGGCACGTCGGACCCGTGGGAAGGCGGGTTTGGCAGCAGCGGGTACGTGCGCATCGGGGGCGCCGTCTCGCAGCAACTTCTGCTCGGCGGTGAGGTGAGCGGTGCGGCGATCGCTGGACCAAACAAGCGCAATTCGTCGATCGGCCAGTTGCTCTTTATCGCGCAATATTATCCCGGCGCGTTCGAAGGGTTCCATGTCACTGGGGGCATGGGCCCGGCAGGGATCTCGCTTCAGAACACCGAATCGATATCAGTAAAAGCAGTGGGCTACGCATTGCGCGCAGGAGTCGGCTACGACTTCGGGCTCGGCAAACGCTTCGCACTCACGCCCTACGCCAATATTGGACGCACAATGATCTCTCAGGGGAGCATCGAGACTGCAGGCGCCACCGGCACCGTGACGCGGGTCGAGAGCAAGAGGCTGGTCCAGTTCGGCCTCGGCATCAACTGGTACTGACCACCTGTCACAGAGTTACGGCCGAATCCGAACGGTGAGGACGGAAACACGCGCGCAGCACTCGACTGCGCGCGTGTTTTTTCTTCTCGCAACGCTGCCTGCGCCACCGTAAGTTGGGCGACTCAACCCCTGTGCCTTTTCAGGAGGAACCGTGGTCGCCCGCACCTCATTGTATCGCATCCTCCAGCGTTGCCTGCAGGAAGCGCGCGTTTCACTCCGGACGGGCATCGACGCGGCGGAGACCGTGGAGCGGGTGCGGGAGGCACGCGTCGGACACCAGATCTCCCGCCGCAATTTTCTTGCAGCAACGGCAGCGTCCGGGGCATTGCTGACGCTCGAGGGATGTGCTCCGGTTCGCTCCCGTCGCCCCGGGGTGACGAGCGCGAATGTGCGCGGCGATGATCCCGTGCTGATCGTCGGCGCGGGAATCGCGGGACTCACGGCGGCGTATCGCTTGCGGCAGGCCAATGTGTCTGTTCGCATCGTCGAGGCGCAGAACCGTATCGGCGGCCGCATGTACAGCCTGCGAAACTTCTTTCCCGACGGTCAGGTCGTGGAGCTCGGCGGCGAGCTGATTGACACGACGCACACGCGCATTCGTACGCTTGCCGCCGAGTTGGGGATCGTATTCGATGATCTCCACGTAGAGGAGCAGGGGATCCGGCTCGACACGTTCTACTTCGATGGTCGCATCATCCCGGAGCATGAGGTTGTCGAAGCGCTGGCGCCGGTGGCGCGCGCGATGGCGCGCGATGTCGCGAAGATCCAGGACGTAACGCACGCGGAACCGAATGGAGCGGAATCTTTGGATCGCATGTCCATCGCGCAGTGGCTTGACGGCGTGGGGTTGAGCGGCTGGATCCGCACGCTCATCGAGGTTGCGTACACGACGGAGTACGGCCTCGAGACCGACAGGCAGTCCGCGCTCAATTTGCTCCTGATGATTGACTTGACACCGGGCGACCTCAACATCTTTGGCGAGAGCGATGAGCGGTATCGCGTAAAAGATGGAAATGATCGTATCCCGCAGGCGCTGGCGGCGAGGCTCGATGACAAGATCGAGATGAATACGGTGCTCGAGGCGGTGTCGTCAGGCGCTGACGGCCGTTACGTCGTGTCCGTGAGGCGCGGCGACACGAGCTCCACGATCCGTGCGCGCGATGTAATACTTGCAATTCCCTTCACGCTCCTTCGAGGCGTCCGCCTTGATGTCGATCTGCCTGTCGTCAAGCGGCGTGCGATCCGTGAGCTCGGGTACGGGACGAATGCGAAGTTGATGGTGGGGTTTTCCGAGCGCGTGTGGCGCGCTCGGTATGCGTCGAACGGCAGCACGCTTATGGATCTTCCGAGTCAACTCACATGGGAGACGAGCCGTCATCAGCAGGGCGTTTCCGGCGTGTTGACCAACTTCACCGGCGGACAGCACGGCGTAGCGATCGGGCAAGGGACCGCGACGGACCAGGCGGGAATGCTCCTGCGCGATCTCGATCGCATCTTCCCCGGTATTCTTGGCGCGCGGTCGGGGATGCGCGAGGTGCGTTTCCATTGGCCGACGTTTCCCTGGACGCAGGGCAGTTACGCGTCGTATCTGCCTGGGCAGTGGACAGGCTTCCGCGGTGAGGAAGGCACGAGCGTCGGCGGCCTGCACTTCGCTGGCGAGCATTGTTCGCTCGACGCGCAGGGGTTCATGGAAGGTGGGTGTGAGACTGGAGAGAAGGCTGCGCATGCTGTGCTTGCGCGTCGCGGTGTTGGCGTCGGTCAGGCCGGTGCACCGCGGAGGTTGATCGAGGTCGCGTAGCGACGATGGTGTCATGCGGTGGCTGTAGAGCGCTACGCCTCGCGCGTGAACGTGATGTCGTGTGCACCGCCGTATAGAACACTCCGCCCCATCGCTGCGAGCTGTTCTTCCCCCCTCACGACCGTCAGGAAGTGATTCCCCGCAAGCTGCCCGAACTTGCTCGCGAATCTCACCGTGCCGTACGCGAAGATGAGTTCCGTCTCACTCACCGCAGCAGGATACCAGAGAATCATTCCGGGCGCGGGCGTTCCAGTTTCATTCTCCAGGCCAACGCCGATGTTCATGTCGCCCAAAGGGATCCAGCACCCTTCCCCGCTCCAGCGGCAGTGCACGAGTTTTTCCGTGTACGGCAGCAGCGCACGGAACGCCGCGCAGGTCTTCGGCGCGCGCTCATCCTCAAGCTTCGCCACATACGTGAATTCGGTTCCGACCGTGATCGTGATCAAATTGTTCATTGAGCCTCAGCGCATATATGCAGTCGTCAATCCATGCCTTCGGGGCCACCCTCACCGCGGCGCCTGGACAGCGGAGCGGCGGGTTATGGCGAAATACACTTGGATTGACGCAAGGTAACCAGAAGGTCGGCGAACCTTGGAGCAGCGCGTTTCGGGGCGTAATGAACCGAGAACGCCTGCGGCACGAGTACTGATTGCGCGCCACCAGAATCGCCCGCACTTTGTGGCATGCTTGACCCCCGACTCACCTCCGCCCTCGCCGACCGATACCAACTCGACCGCGAGCTCGGCGCCGGCGGAATGGCCACGGTCTATCTCGCCCAGGATCTCAAGCACCAGCGACAGGTCGCGATCAAGGTCCTGCGCCCCGAACTTTCCGCCGCGCTCGGCACCGAACGCTTCCTGCGCGAGATCACTACTACGGCGAACCTCCGCCACCCGAACATCCTGCCGCTCTACGACTCGGGCGAACAGGCCGGCTTCCTCTTCTATGTAATGCCATACGTGGAAGGCGAGTCGCTCCGTTCCCGGATGGAGCGCGAGACGCAACTCCCGATCGACGACGCGCTGCGTATCGCCGACGAAGTCGCTGACGCGCTGCACTACGCGCACGGGCGCGGCGTCATCCACCGCGACATCAAGCCCGAAAACATCCTGCTCGACAACGGGCGCGCCGTCGTCGCCGACTTCGGCATCGCACACGCCGTCAACACTTCCGGCAGTGACAAGCTCACCATGCCAGGCACGTCCCTCGGCACGCCGCACTATATGAGCCCCGAGCAGGCAAGCGGCGACGTCGTGGACGCGCGCAGCGACTTGTATGCGCTCGGCTGCCTCGTGTACGAAATGCTCGCCGGCAGCCCGCCGTTCACGGGGCCTAACGCCATGGCGATCATGGCGCGACACATGCTCGACCCCGTACCACGACTCACCACCGTCAGGCCCACCGTCGCCCCGCATGTGACGGAGGCAATCGAACGTGCGCTCGCCAAGACGCCTTCGGACCGCTTCGTCAACCTCAGCGATTGGCGTCAGGCAATCCGTCAGTCGGGCACCTCCGCGAGC
>JBKJKH010000624.1:0-5407 GCA_046597595.1 Gemmatimonadaceae bacterium | reverse complement strand
TTCCGAGTCCGCAGCACTCGCGGCCTCGCCACAGGGACAATGGGATCTCACCTGGATCGACGCGCTGAAAGGCAAGCATCGCCATGTGTTCGACTTCGGTTCCCGCAGCCTGAGCGTCGGGCGCAGCCCGTTGCGCGTGCCGCGGAACTACCTCAACGCATTCAGGGACGTGTACGGCTTGGCGGACTCCGACATCAACACCATCGTCGGGATCGCATATGATGCGTTTCCCATGAACGCGGGCGATGCGCTGTACGAGAAGTTTCCCATCGGCGAGCGGTGGCAGATCAAGGATCCCGTGACCGGCCAGTGGGCGAAGCGCAACATCTGGTTCGATACGAAGTCCGAGCCCGCCGACGCCACGGTAAAGGCACTGCAGTCGCGCGGAACGATATTCTGGCAGTGCAACAACGCCTTCGGCGGCGTGGTCAGCGAGCTCGCAACGGCTGTTGGTCGGCCGGCGCCAGCGGTGCGCGAGGAACTGCTCGCTGGATTCAACCCCGGAGTGAAGCTGGTACCGGCACACACGATGCTGCTCGGCCTCGTTCAGGAGCGTGGCTTCAGCTACGAGAAGATCTAGTCGCCGGCGGCCGTGGGTAGGTCTTCGCGGATTGCGGAAAACCTGCCCGAGTCTCGCACCTTGCCCCACGGATCCCGCTGCAGCGACCGATGCGTGCTCCGTTCCTGCCCGTCGCCGGCGTGGCGCTGCTCATATGTCCCGTCCGCACGCAGCTCCCACGCCTGACGATTGTCGGCGAGGCAGACGTCGAGCAGCGAGTGTAATTGCGCCTGGAGCCTGGCATCCTCGACCGGCACGACCGCCTCGACGCGGCGGTCGAGATTGCGCGGCATCCAGTCCGCCGAGCCGAAGAGATACTCGGGCGCCCCGTCATTCGCGAAATACCAGAGTCGCGAGTGCTCGAGGAAACGCCCGACGATGCTGATGACGCGGATATTGTCGCTGACGCCGGGGACACCGGGTCGCAGGCAGCAAATCCCGCGGATGATCATGTCGATCTGGACGCCGGCCTGTGACGCGCGATAAAGCGCATCGATCATGTCGACGTCCACCAGCGCGTTCATCTTGATGATGATGCGCGCAGTCTTCCCCGCGGTGGCGTTGTCGGTTTCGCGCCCGATCAGCTCCATGAAGCGGAGCCGCATGTTCGCGGGCGCGACCAGGAGCTTGCGATACAGCCGCTGGCGCGAGTAGCCGGTCAACAGGTTGAAGAGGTCGCTCAGGTCCGCCCCGATGGAGCGATTGGCCGTGAGCAGGCCGATGTCGGTATAGATGCGCGCGGTCTTGGTGTTGTAGTTCCCGGTGCCGACGTGCACGTATCGGCGGATGCCGTCGGCCTCGCGCCTGACAACCAGTGCCGTCTTGGCGTGCGTCTTCAGGCCCGCCAGTCCGTAGGCCACATGTACGCCGAAGCTCTCGAGCGTGCGCGCCCACGTGATGTTGTTGGCTTCGTCGAAGCGCGCCTGCAGTTCGACGAGGACGGCGATCTGCTTTCCGCGCTGCGCCGCATCGGTGAGGGCGCGCACGATGGCCGTGTCGCCGGAGGTCCGGTACAGCGTCATCTTGATCGCGAGCACGTGCTCGTCGGCCGCGGCTTCCTCGAGGAACTCTTCCACCGTCGCGGCGAAGGAGTCGAAGGGGTGATGGACCAGGATATCGCGCTCGCGGATGACGTCGAAGAGCGAACCTGGCCGGTCCCGTACTTCTGGCGGCACCACCGCGGCGTACGGCGGATCGCGTAACTCCGGAATGTCGACCTGCGAGAGCGCCATCAGGTCGCTCAGTTCGAGCAGCGTCCCTGCTTCGTGAATATCGTTGCTCACAAGCGGCGCGATCTCCTGCGGGCTCTCGATGTCGCGCAGCTCCCTGATCAGCAACTGTCGCAGCGAGGCCGGCATGCCGTCCTCCACCTCTAGGCGGACGACTTCGCCAAACCGCCGCCGGAACACCTGCTCCTCGATGGAGGCCAACAGGTCCTCATTCTCCTCGATGCTGCCGAGGTCGAGATCCGAGTAGCGTGTGATACGGAACGCAAAGTGGCGAAGAATCTCCATGCCCGGAAAGAGCGCCCCCAGGTTTGCGCCAATGACCTGCTCGAGTGGCACAAAGTGATTCGGACGCCCGATGGGCACCCAGCGCGGCAGGCTCTTGGGCACCTTCACGCGCGCGAACTGCTCGATCTTCGTTTCGGGGTCGCGCAACTCGACCGCAAGCGAGAGCGAAAGATTCGAGATGTACGGAAAGGGATGCCCCGGATCGAGCGCCAGCGGCGTCAGGACCGGAAAGACCTCAGCCTCGAAAAAATCGTCGACGTGCAGCCACTCTGGCGGCGTGAGCTCGGTCATCTTCACGAGCCGCATGTCGTACTGTTCGAGTGCGGGGAGCAGCAGCTCGTGCAGGCATCGTCGCTGCTGCTGCAGGAGCTCCCCGACCCTGCGCTGAATCGCGTCCAGTTGCTCCTGCGGCAGCATTCCGTCGGCGCCGGTGGCCATCACGCCCGCCGCTACCTGCCGCCGCAGCCCGGCGACGCGCACCATGAAGAACTCGTCGAGGTTACTGCTGAAGATCGACAGGAACTTCAGCCGCTCGAGCAGCGGCGTTCGCTCGTCAAATGCCTCGTGCAGGACGCGCGCATTGAACTCGAGCCAGCTGAGCTCGCGATTCAGGTAGAGGCGGGACTGAACGGTCATTCTGTCTAGAATACTACGCGGAGGTGCGTCCGGGAGTCACGGGCGTGTAACGGCAGCGCGCTGCACATCAGGCCCCCGGTGCAATCAGCGCGAGGATGTAATAGGAAATCGCCGCCATGATGGCCGCGGCCGGGATCGTGAAGACCCACGCCCAGACGATGCGCCCGGCGATTCCCCAGCGCACCGCGGAGAGCCGTTGTGTCGCACCAACGCCAACGATCGAGCCGGTGATCGTGTGCGTCGTGCTCACGGGGATTCCGAAACGCGTGGCGAGCAGGATGCTTATGGCGCCACCGGTCTCCGCGCAGAATCCGCCGACAGGACGAAGGCGGGTCACGCGCGAACCCATCGTGTGCACGATGCGCCAGCCGCCGAACAGCGTGCCCGCCGCAATGCACAGATAGGCCGTGATCTCAATCCAGTACGGGATGTGGTCCGCACTCGTCACGTGCAGATACCGCAGCCTGCCCGTTTCGTTCGCGAACATGGCCTGACTCGAGACCAGGAGCCCCATGATGATCCCCATCGTCTTCTGGGCATCGTTTGCGCCATGCGATAGCGAAAACAGCGCGGAACTGGCGAGCTGGGCATACCGGAAGAAGCGGTTGACGAACCCCGGCGAAGCCCACTTGAAGATCCACGACACCATCACCAGCAACGCGCCGCCCGCGAGCATGCCAAGGACGGGAGACAGCACGATGAACACCAGCGTCATCGTCCACTTCGTGCCCCAGAGAATGGCTGCGAGACCTGCCTTGGCGACTGCAGCCCCGGCGTAGCCCCCGATGAGCGCGTGCGAGGAGCTCGACGGCAGCCCGTAGGCCCAGGTGATCAGGTTCCAGACAATGGCGCCGAGCAAGCCGCCGAGGATGACGTTCGGCGTGACGATGCTGACATCGATCATCCCGCTGCCGATCGTCTTGGCGACGGCCGTCCCGACGGTAAACAGCGCGATGAAATTGAAGAGCGCCGCCCACATGACCGCCGCGACGGGACTGAGCACTCGCGTGCCCACGATCGTCGCGATGGAGTTCGCGGAGTCGTGGAAGCCGTTGATGAAATCGAACGCGAACGCGACGATGACGATCGCGATGATGTACGTGGTCACGACGGTCCGTCAGCTGTGCTTGATGGCGATGCTCTCCATCACGTTCGCGACGTCCTGGCATGCGTCAATCGCGCGTTCGAGGGTATCAAACATCTCCTTCCAGCGCATGATCTCGATCGGATCGGTTTCCGTGCGAAACAGGTCGCCGACTGCGGCCGTATAGATGCTGTCGCCCTCCTCTTCGAGCTTGCGAATCTGGTCCGCATCCGCAGAGACCAGCTTGAGTTTCTTGATCGCAACGACTCCCGTCTCGATCCGTGCTGCGCATCGGTTGATGACGTCGGCAAGCTGCCGCGCTGGCTCGCGCGCGTCCGAGATGTTGAACATGACCGCGCGACGCGCCGTGCCATCGATGAGGTCTACCACGTTGTCGAGCCGGTTCGCCAGAATATGGATATCCTCCCGGTCGATCGGGGTGATGAAGCTCCGGTTAAGGCGCATCATCACTTCGTGTGTCAGCCGGTCGGCCTCATGCTCAACGTCCTTGATGGCGGCCGCGAAATGGTCCCGGCGGCCAGGGTCAGCGAGGAGCGCTCGCAGAAGATCCGAGCTCGAAACGATGCGTTTCGCGATTTCCGCGAAAAGCTCGAAAAAGCGTTCGTCGCGGGGGAGGAGACGCACGAGAATCAGGCGGCGGGTAAAGGAGCAAATCCGGAGGCGCGAGGAAGATATCCCACCAGCGGTGAGGGCGCACCCACCCAGTGGGGCGAATGGCCACAGACGCCATGATGCATTGGCGAGGGCAGTGGGCGGTTAGCCTTCCCACACCCCCCGCGCATCGGAGACCAAGGTGCGCCGCTGCACGAGATCCGGATTTTCGAACAGGCGGGCCAGCAACACCCCGGTCACGAATCCGCCGATGTGCGCCCAAACGGCGACCCCGCCTGAAATCACCTCCCGCCTCAGCGGAGACAGCTCGGGTAGCCCGGTGAGCACCTGCACCAGGAACCACCAGAGCAGCACAATCCACGCGGGAATGCGGAAAACCTTGAAGAAGATGATGAAGATGAAGAGCATCTTCACCCGCACCCGCGGATACATGAGCAAATAGGCGCCGAGTATCCCCGAGATCGCGCCGGATGCGCCAACCGTCGGCACCGGCGACGATGGCGTGACGAGGATGTGCGCCGCCGCAGCCGCGATGCCGCAGACGAGGTAGAACACGAGAAACCGGAAGCGCCCCATGCTGTCCTCGACGTTGTTGCCGAAAACCCAGAGAAACATCGCGTTCCCGATGAGGTGCATCCACCCGCCATGCAGGAACATGGACGTGATCGGCGTGAACATATTGATGGGCTCGTTGTCCACCACGCACGCCATGCGCGGGCCGATTGGGATCGCCAGCCCCAGCGGGGCGCGCCCGGTGAGCTCCCCCGGCACAAGTCCGAGGTTACAGACGCTCGCCGCGAGCTGCTCCTGGTCGAATCCGGTGCCCTGCACCACCAGCCACGTGGTGATCGTTACCGTGAGGATCGCATACGTCATCCACGGTGTGCGCAGCGTTGGATTTTCGTCGCCGATCGGGATCATGGAATTGGGCTGATGGCTGTGGCGATGTGGCGATGTGGCGATGTGGCGATGCGGCGATGC
>JBKJKH010000606.1:0-5330 GCA_046597595.1 Gemmatimonadaceae bacterium | reverse complement strand
CTCAACAGCGCGGCGCGCGATGAGCGCGACGTGCAGGGCCGCCGCATGAAGCGCAATCGGCCCGATGTGCCGCCGGGGGGACGCGACTGGTGAACGCGCTTGTGTTCATTGTCGCAGCGCAGATTGCGGCGGCACCGGCGCCGCGCCGCGTTCCCGCAATCGTCGCGCAGGCGCCGCTCGATCCTGCCTCATCGGTGGCATTTCACGCCCTCGTGTCGCCCGCAGCCGTATATCTCGGCCAGCAGTCGACATATCAGATTGCCGTCTTTCTCGACGACCAGGTCCGCGCGCGCATGCGTCGGAATCCGGAGTTTGTGCCGCCCGAGCTGCGCGCACTCGTTGCATACGATCTTCCCGGTTCCGCCGGGCGCATCTATCAACGCACCTCCGGCGGCCGCACGTTCGAAGTACATGTCTTCGAGCGCGCGCTGTTCGGTATTGCTGGCGGACGGATTGATATTCCTCCTGCGCAGTTGTTGTACTCGCTGCCGCTCAGCGCATCGTTCTTCAGTCGCGAAGAGAGTCATGCGCTGCGTTCCGAGAGTGTGGTCCTCGTGGTGCGCGAGCCGCCGGCCGCCGGCCGCCCGGCGGAGTATGCGGGCGCTGTCGGGCAGCTGACCATCCACGCGCAGTTCGACACCACGCGAGGACGCGTGGGCGATCCCTTCATCTTCACCGTTGGCGTGACGGGCGAAGCAAACGTCGGGCACTTGCCCCGCCCCGCCTTTTCGCTCGATTGGGGCACAACGGTGACCGCGAGTGAGCGCGTGTTCCTCGACTCCATGTCCGTTACCGTGCGTGGTCGAAAGGAGTTCGACTGGATCCTCACCCCCCGCGACACCGGCGTGCTGCGCATGCCCGCGGTGCGCTATTGGTTCTTCAACCCCGTTTCCGAGCGGTACGAGGTCGCGGTCGCGCAGCCGGAATCCCTGATCGTTGCGCCGGCAGCATTGGTGATGGCCGACACCGGGACGGGCGCGACGCAGGTGCTCGGCGTTCGCACCGAGTACTTCGGCGAACGGTCCCCACCGCTGCCGGATGCGTCATGGTTCTGGTTGCTGGCCATCGTGGCGCCACTGCCCGCGGCGGTGCGAGCGGGGGCTGAAGCGGTGCGGCGTCAGCAGAAAAGGCCTGAGCGGGCCGCGCGCGTGCTGCGCGGTCTGTCGCGCCGCCCTTCGGCTGACGCATCGCGCGTCCGTCGCGCATATGTCGCCGCGCTCGCCGAGCGACTCGTGCTGCCCGCGGAAACGCTGACACGCCGGGGTGAACTGGCGCGCCTGCTGCGCCTCTCCGGCGTGCGGAAGGAAACGGCGCGCGCCGCGGACGACCTCCTGGCCGAAATGGACCAGGCGATTTATGCGGCCGGTGCACATCCGGCGCCGCGTGAGGCAGGGAAGCGTGCGTTCGATATCGTGCAGCTCGTCGACCGGGACGCGATTCGGCGCACCCTCACGATGGGTCTCGTGGCCGTAGCACTGGCCGCAACCACGCCCGCATCGGCCGGTGAAGCGCGCGAGACGGCGATCCGCCAGGGCTTCGCAAGCGGAGTCGACGCGTACGCAAAGCGGGATTATCGCAGCGCGGTGCGAATATTCGCCGATGTCGCGCGCGAGGCGCCGCGGGCTCCCGATGTCTGGGCCAATCTCGGCACCGCAGGATGGGCGGCATCGGATACCGTCGCGGCTGCGGTTGGATGGCAGCGCGCGTTGCGTCTCGAGCCACGCGCAGAAGACGTGCGTGATCGCCTGATGCTGCTGGGGACATCCGAGCGTGGATTCGTGTCGTTCGTGCCACCCGTGACATCGTCGGAAGTGGCTCTCGCCGCGATGCTGCTCTGGCTCGCGCTGTGGTGCGCGCTTGCCATGCGCGGCGGCGACTCAAGCTCGCGTCGGCGCGTCGTCGTCGGAACGCTCTGCGCACTGATCGTCGTGGCAGCGGTGGGTGGTGGAGTGCGCGAGATCGAGCGCGGCGCGCGACTCGCCGTGATCTCCGAAGGGGGACCGCTCCGAATCCTCCCTGCGCTCGGCGCGGATCGTGGCGCCTCCGTCCTGACGGGTGAGGTCGCGCGAACCCGCGCGCGCCAGGGGGTATGGACACGCATCGAGCTCGATGGCGGTCGCAACGGCTGGGTCGAGAGCCATCGCATCGTTCCGCTCGACAGCTGAGCGATGCCTCGCATCGCCATCCTGCCCGGTACCGTCGCAGACCAGATCGCGGCGGGTGAGGTCGTTGAGCGGCCCGCGTCCGTGGTCAAGGAGCTCATCGAGAATGCGCTGGATGCGGGTGCCACGAGTATCGACGTCACGATAGCGGACGGCGGCCGCGCCTCCATTCGTGTGAGTGACGATGGCAGCGGCATGGAACGGGAGGATGCGGTGCTCGCGCTCGAGCGGCACGCAACGTCCAAGATCCGGACGGCCGAGGAGCTCGTCGGAGTGACGAGCTTTGGATTCCGCGGTGAGGCGCTGCCTGCGATCTGCTCCGTCGCGGAGCTGACGATCGAGACATCGGCGGGCGAAGAGGGCACCGTTGTCCGTGCCGAAAGCGGGCGGCTGCTCGAGGTCGGCGAGGTCGCACGTCGGCGCGGAACGACGGTCACGGTCGCGCGGCTCTTCCATGCTGTGCCCGCGCGCCGGAAGTTCCTGCGCAGCGCGCGTTCCGAATGGCGCGCGATTTCCGAAGCCCTCATTACAGTGGCGCTTGTCCGGCGTGACATTCGCCTGCATGCGACGCACGATGGCCGGCCGGCGATGTCGCTCGCACCGGCGGGCTCCCTTCGCGCTCGCGCCGGCGCGCTCTGGGGGAACAGGTACGCTGAGTCCCTGGTCGATGTCGAGGATGTGGCCGGTCCTGTGCATGTCTCCGGGCTCGTGGAACGACCTGCCGATGTAGGAACCGCAACGCGCCGCGTGTTGATCTGCGTGAACGGGAGGCCCGTGCGTGACGCGGGCATGGTGCGTGCGGCCGAGCTTGCCTACAAATCGACGATTCCTTCTGGCGTCCGGCCCTCGCTCTTTCTCGACCTGGTCGTTCCCGCAGGCGAGGTGGACGTGAACGTGCACCCCGCGAAATCCGAGGTGCGATTCAGGGATCGCTGGAACACCGAACGTGCGGTGGAGCGTGCCGTGCGGCGCGCGCTGGGCACGTTCGATAGCGCGGCGGCGATGGGCGCGAGCGGCTGGTCGTTCACGCCGTCGCCAGCCGCACTCCCTCAGCGCGTGGACGTCGAGGTGTTGAGCGGGTCGAGCGGGCCCACGGACCCGCTCTTCATGGACGCGGCTCCCGCGGTGTCAGTTGTGGACTCGCCCGCCGAGGCGCGGGATTCCGTGACGGTCCCGGAACTGGTGCAGCTGCGGCGGACATATATGATGTTCGAACACGACGATGGCGTGGTGCTCATCGACCAGCACTCCGCTCACGAGCGTGTGCTGTACGAGCGGTTCATGCACGACCTGGAATCGGGTGTGTCACCGTCGCAACGGCTGCTCTTCCCGATGACGCTGCACCTCGGACCCGCTGAGTCCGACGCGTTTGACGAGAATCGCGACCTGTTCGAGCGGCTGGGATTCGAGATCGAGGGATTTGGCGGGCACACGTTGCTGATTCGCAGCGTACCGATGCCGCACCCGCGCTTTGACGCCGAGCGCTGCCTGCGCGATACGCTTGACGCGTTGACGGGCGACCGTCATGTCAGCAGCGCGGCACGTCACGAGCGCCTCGCGGCGACGGTCGCGTGCAAGGCTGCGGTCAAGGCGGGTGACAAACTCTCGATCGGCGAGATGCGCGCTCTGTTCGTGTCGCTCGCCGCGACGGTGCTTCCAGCGCACGATGTGCACGGGCGCTCCACTATTGTCCGGCTCTCCTGGCAGGAACTCGAGAGGCGTTTTGGGCGCGCGTGACGACCACGGCGCGTCCCTGCGCGTCATCTGCGGGCCGACGGCTGCCGGAAAGTCGGCGATCGCCATGGCGCTCGCTGAGCGTTTCCCGCTGGTCATCATCAGTGCCGACTCGCGCCAGATATATCGAGGGTTCGACATCGGCACGGCGAAGCCAACGCGCGATGAGCGGACGCGCGTGCCGCATCGCGGCCTCGACACGGTGGAGCCGACGGCGCGCTACTCGGCTGCCGCATTCGCCAGCGATGCGATGCAGTGGATAACCGAGGCAGGGAACAGCGACCGCGCCCCGGTCGTTGTCGGAGGGACGGGGTTCTATATCCGCTCGTTGATGCGGCCGCTGTTTGAAGAGCCTGCGCTGGACGCGTCGAAACGCCACGCGTTGCAGCAATGGCTGGGCGCGCTCCCGACGGACCTGCTGCAGCGATGGGTGGTCGCGTTGGACCCGCGGCGCGCCGACCTTGGCCGGGTGCAATTGCTGCGCGCGATCGAGATCGCACTGTTGACAGGCCGGCGCTTGACCACGCTGCACGAAACCGCGTCGCGCGCGCCACGCATCACCGCGCGCTATCTTGTCGTTGATGCCGGACCGGAGCTCGCAGGCCGGATGGAGCGCCGGATAGATGCAATGTTCCAGGCGGGATGGCTCGACGAAGTCCGGTCGTTGATGGCTACCGTGCCCGACGACGCGCCGGCATGGCTCGGGACAGGGTATGCGTCTGCGCGCAAAAGTGTGCGCGGCGAGTTGACGGAACGGGAAGCACGCGAGGACGTGATCATCGCGACGCGACAATATGCGAAGCGCCAGCGCACATGGTTTCGCCACCAGCTCGTGGATGACGATGTGACGCGACTCGACGCGACGGCGCCTGATGCGCTCGATCGCGCAATCGCCTGGTGGACGACACAGGGAGCCCCGACGTGAAGATCGGCATTACGTGCTACCCCACCTACGGCGGCTCCGGTGCGATGGCAACGGAGTTGGGCATTGCCCTCGCCGCAAAGGGGCACGAGGTGCATTTCATCACTTATCAGCAGCCCTTCCGGCTGCCGTCGTTCCGCCCGCGCATCTATTTTCACGAAGTGGACGTGGGCCGGTATCCGCTGTTTGAATATCCGCCGTACGACCTGGCGCTCGCGGTACGCATGCACGAGGTGGTCAAGACACACCATCTCGACCTGCTGCATGTGCACTACGCCGTGCCGCACGCCACCAGTGCATGGATCGCGCGCGAAATGCTTCAGAAGGACGGGGGCGACATCCGCATCGTCACGACGCTCCACGGCACCGATATCACCATCGTTGGCCAGGATCCGTCGTTCCATTCCATCACGCGCTTCTCGATCGAAAAGTCGGATCGTATCACGGCCGTCTCGCACTTTCTGCGTGATCAGACCATCAGCACCTTCGGCTGCACGGGATGCAACGTGGAG
>JBKJKH010000341.1:0-7423 GCA_046597595.1 Gemmatimonadaceae bacterium | reverse complement strand
GACGAATCAGTGAAGATCGCGGCGGCAGTCGCGGATGCGCTGGACTACGCGCACCGCCGCGGCGTCATCCATCGCGACATCAAGCCGGAGAACATCCTGCTCGCCAACGGGCGACCGATGGTAGCGGACTTCGGCATTGCGCTCGCGCTGAGTGCCGCGGCCGGCGGGCGCATGACCGAGACGGGACTCTCGCTCGGCACGCCGCACTACATGTCCCCCGAACAGGCCACCGCCGAGAAGGATATCTCGGCGCGCTCCGATATCTACTCGCTCGGGAGTGTGTTGTACGAGATGCTGACGGGGAGTCCCCCGCATGTCGGGGCCACAGCGCAGCAGATCATCATGAAGATCGTGACGGAAGACGCGGCATCCGTCACCAAGCTGCGAAAAGCCGTTCCACCGAACGTGGCGAGCGCGGTGGCAAAGGCGCTGGAGAAGCTGCCGGCCGATCGATTCGACAGCGCGAAAGCATTCAGCGATGCGCTCGCCAATCCCGCATTCGCGACGATGCGAACCGAAGCACGCACCGCTGCGAGTGCTGGTGTGCGTGACTGGCGCGGGCGGATTGCCGTTCCGGCATTGGCGCTCTCGTTGTTGCTCGCGATCGCGACAACGTGGGCTCTGCGGCGCGGCAGCGAGCCGACCGCACTCTCGCGTTACGTGATCGAGTTGCCGGATAGCATGCACGTGGGCAACACGCAGTGGTCGCCGCTCGCCGTGTCGCCGGACGGATCGAAGCTCGTCTATGTCGGTGAGTCGCGACGCCTCGTGGTGCGGTCACGCGACAAGCTCGAGCTGACCGAGCTGACCGGCACCGAGGGCGCATTCAATCCGTTCTTCTCGCGCGACGGAAAGCGGATCGGCTACATGGCGGGCCAGGCGGGCAACTCCGAGATCCGCATCGTTCCGGTTGGCGGCGGACCATCGACCACGGTCATCGACAAGGGTGTGGGGGGACCCGGAGCTGCGTGGGGCTACGACGGGTACATCTACTTCGACGCGAGCGGCATCGGACCGCTCAGGAGAGTCCGCGAAACAGGCGGTTCGTCGGAATCGATCTCGACGCTCGACGCGACCGCTGGTGAACTGCAGCACAACTGGCCCGATCCCCTGCCTGGTGGCAAGGGCGTACTGGTGTCGATCGATCGCGGCGGCCCCGGGATCAACATGTCCACGGCGAACGACATCGGGGTGCTCGACCTGAATACCCACAAGATTCGCACGCTCGTGCGTGGCGTGTTCGCACGCTATGCGGCGTCAGGGCACATCCTGTATGTCACGACGAACGGCGTCCTCGTGGCTGTGCCCTTCGACGTGAAGCGGCTCGAGCTCGCAGGCGAACCCATTGCGCTGTGGGACAATGTCAGCGTCCGTCGCGGTGGCGGCGGTGTCGACCTCGCAATCTCCGAAACTGGCACGCTCTGGTACGGCAGCCGGAAGTCGGCAGGCCAGCGCGAGGTGGCATGGCTCACGCCGGACGGAAAGTTCACGCCGGTCGATGCTGGATGGTTTGCCGATTTCGGCTCGGTCGCGCTGTCGCACGATGGGTTGCGTGCGGCTGTCTCCATCACGGATGCGGATGGTGAGCACATCTGGGTGAAGCACTTGAAGCAGCCGCGTGGCACGCTGACGAGGCTCACCTTCGAGCGCGGGGTGAATGTGTCGCCGCGATGGCATCCAGATGACTCGCGTGTGCTGTACACCGCCAACTTCTCGTCATCCGGTAACTCCATCGGCAACAAGGTCCGTTCGGTGCGCGCCGATGGCAGCGCGCAGTCGATCGACCTGACGCAACCTGGCGAGGGGGCGACTCGCGCCGACTGGACTCCTGAAGGAAATAGCCTGGTGTACGAGCGCCGGCGGCCCGCCGGCATGCGCGATATCTATGTCAAACGACCTGGTACCGACTCTGGAACGCCAGTGCTGGTGACCAACTTCTCCGAACAGCGCCCGAGGCTCTCTCCCGATGGACGGTGGTTGCTCTACGCGGACAACAGCGGTCGCGGTGAAGTCTATGTACGACCATATCCGAACACCGGCGACGCATTGTTTCAGGTGTCGACCGGCGGCGGAGGGAGTGCCGGCTGGTCGCGCGATGGGCGAGCAATTCTCTATGCCAACGCGGCGAACGAGCTGGTACGAGCGACGTTGGCAACCGGACGGACGTTTGCCGTCACCGAACAGCACGTGCTCTTCTCGCTGAACGGCATCTCGAATTGGGATGTCACGAAGGACAACGACCGGTTCATCGTGATCCACGATCGCGATGGTTCTCAGCGCGCGAAGCTGGTGGTCGTGGAGAATGTATTCCAGGAACTGCGAGCGAGGGTGCCGCGATGAGCATCGAGCGACTCTCTGCTGCACTCGCCGATCGCTATCGCATCGAGCGCTCCGTGTGCGGTGCAGCGTCGCAAGATTGGCGATGAGTTGCCTTGCCCGGCGGGAGAAGCTGTCGATCGCTCCGTGCCTCAGTGTTTCCGTAGCATCAGTCATCAGTTCATTTACGATAGGCAGCCAACAACCTTAAGAAGCGGAGCGGTGCAGCCAATGACGACGTTGCCGACGCTAGTCCCGACTCTGATCCCCCTCTTCGTCGCGCTTGCTATCAAGCGCGCGGAAGAACGGATTCATCGACAGTTGGCCGACGCTCGCGCCCTCACGGCAGAATCCGCCATTGCGTTTTCCGCCGGCGGCTCGCTCGGAAAAAGGCGTCTTCAGCGCCTGGTTCGAAAAGGTGCGGTGGGCGTCGCTGAGAACGGCCGCTACTATCTCAACACCGATGGCTGGGAGGCCTATCGGAGCAGCCGCCGCCGGCGCGGGCTTTTCGCCCTGTTGGTGGTCGTGGCACTTGTTGGCATCGCGTTCGCCATTGCGATTCTGACAGGTTGGCCGTCCAGCTAGATTCACCTCCATGCCCTCGTTCGGCCGTCTCCTCATCAGGCTCCTGTCCGTACTTCCCAAGCACGCGATGAGCCACGGCGCGGGATGGATCGCCAACCGCACTGTGCCCGGTTCGCTGCGCGCCACGGTCTACGGCGGTTTTTGTCGGATCTTCGGCGCCAATCCCGAGGACGCCGAGCTTCCGCTGTCGGACTACGCCAGCATCAACGCGTTCTTCACGCGTGCCTTGAAGCCGGGACTGCGTCCGATTGCACCGAATGCGATCGTCTCTCCGGTCGACGCAGGCATCGGCGCATATGGGATCGTCACGAACGACACCCTGGTGCAGGCCAAGGGGCGCGACTACTCGCTCGCCGCGCTCCTCGGCGACCTCGAGCTCGCGCATCACATGGAAGGCGGCACCTTCGCGACGCTGTATCTCGCACCAAAGGACTACCACCGTATTCACGTCCCAGTCGACGGCGTGATAACGTCGGCGACGTACATCCCCGGCGAGCTGTGGCCGGTCAACGTCCATGCGGTGACGCACGTCGCCGATCTGTTCGCCGTGAACGAGCGCATCGTGGTCGTCATCCGGCAGCCCGGCGGCGGCATGGTGGTCATGGCCCTCGTCGGTGCGACGATGGTCGGCATGACGCGCGTGGTGTTCGACGACCTGCATACCAACGCCCGGCGTCGCGAGGTGCAGCAGAAGATGTATGACCCACCGCTCCCCGTGCGCGCGGGTGACCCGCTCGGGCACTTCGAGTTCGGTTCCACGGTCATCATGATCTGCTCACGTGACAGCGGCGCGATCGACGCGCTCGACGTCGGCCAATCGGTGCGCATGGGTCAGCGCATCGGGCCACTCGGCGCATCTCCTTCGGGCGCAGCGTAACCACATCTCTCACTCGCCAGCTGCGACCACACTGAACCTCTCCCGGTGATGACTCACATGATCAAACCTGCGCTGGCCCTTCTCTGCATGCTCACGCTGGGCTGCGCCACCACGCCGGGCGGCGCACCCTACGCCGGCACCGCCGCCGTCGAACCGAGCCTTGCCCAGGTGTACTTCTGGCGTGCCAAACCAGGAATGTTCGCGGAATACAGTCGCTACATTCGCGAAGTCGCAGAACCGATCGATCGGGAGGCGCAGCGAGTCGGCGCCTTTGTCACCGTCACCACGTACGCGACGAACGATTCGACGCTTCCCTGGACGCATATGCGCGTGTTCCTGTTGCGCGACTCGATCCAGCTTCGAGGATTGGGAGACGCGCTGATTGCGGCGGGCGTCCGGCTCGAGCCTGACAGCGCGCGCCGCCAGCAGCGAGGCGCGTATTCCGCGACGCTCCGCGACCGGGCCGGTGCCGCCGTGACGCAGATCCTGCGTTAGGCGCCATCCGCATTACGCGTGGAGCATCGCGACCAATGATACCGAGGGCGTCATTTCCGGTCATTTGTTCGCGTGCCTTTGTCATACTGCTTTTCCTCGTCGCCGCCGCCAGCGTACGAGCGCAATCGGTCGTGGTACGCGTGATCGATCAGCACACCAATCAACCGCTGATGAACGCCGAGTTGATTTATCGTGGGCCGGGCGGCTCGCGTCTTACGGATCAACGTGGTGAGGCACGCCTCGTGCTCGATGCGAGCGATCCGCTTCAGCTCCGCGTCCGCCAGATCGGCTATCGGTTTGTCGACACCACGCTTCGCGCGCCGACCATCGGGTCACAGGTGACGATCGCGATGGAGCGCGTCGCGTACGTCCTCCCCGCTGTTGCGGCGACCGCCGCTGATGCCTGCGACGAGCGCGGCGATTCCGCCAGCAGCATACTCACCGCCACGGCACTCGAGCAGCTGAAGATGGGCGCCGAGCGGTACCGCACATTTCGAACGGAATATCCCTTCCGGATTACGCAGGAGCGCTTCACCAAGAGGTTTTCGGAGTCCGGCAAAGTTCTCCGAATGACCGCCGTTACCGAGCAGGAGAACTCTGAGCGCTGGGGCGATCCGTACAAGCCGGGAAGCGTCGTCATCTACTCGGGCCTCGGCTTCTCGGTGCAGATCCTTTTCCTCGCAAATCTCGCGGATCCCCTTTTCTGGACGAACCACTGTTTCGCGGCGCGGCCTATGGTTTGGGAGGGATCGACTGTGGTGCGCATCGATTTCTCTCCGGTGCGTACGATTAGATCGCCTGACTGGGCCGGCTGGGCCATTCTTGATCCGGCGTCCAGTGTCCTGCGGCGGATTGAGTTCCGTCTCGTCGGTCTCACGCCAACCAGTAGCCCGAACCGACTCGAGGGATTCACGAGCTTCATGTCGCCATCAGACTACATCGTCGTGCCCGAGTCGTCGGCCGCGATGTGGTGGCGCAGCGCCGCACGAGCCCGGCAGACGAGCTGGCCGGACGTGCTTCAGGTCCTGCACCTGAAGGAACTCAAGTACCGAAAAAAGTCTCCGGACGATTCTGCCGCGAGACCGCGCTGAAGTCCGGCGCTATCGAGGATCGGGCGGATACGGCTGAAGCGGCGCGGATGAACAGCGAAGGCCTGAGGAGGCAGGTGCAATTGCGCTCTGACAGGTTGCTGAAAACACGCCATTGGATTCGGCAGGCTATTTAGCCGAGTCTCTGGCGGGAATGCGATGTCAGGAACTCGAATACGTGGAATGCACGAATTCGAATGGCCCGCATTCCTCCATCGCTCGCAGATTACGATTCGTGCATTCCACGAATTCGAGTTTCGTCCTTCGTGATCCGCGCCCTTTCAGCCCAATTCGCCGAATCAGCGATAGCGCGACCTGTCGTGGCAGTTTTTGCGAGCTTGATGCGACGCGGTGTCGCCTATGCCGTAGTCGAATGAAGCGTTCAATGCTTGTGTCGGGCTACGCAGCATGCATCTTATGCGCGCCGGCGAGCATCATGCGCCAGTCCACTCCGGAAGGTGATCCGGTCTTCCCTCACCGCTCCTCCGAAATGCGCATGCTCCGCCTCGCGACCCTCCTCGCGCTTGTCACCGCTTGTAGCGCCGCCGACCGACCCGAAACTCGCACACGCGCGCCGGCCGATAGCGGGTCGTACCTGTTCGTGTGGACAGGTGACGGCGATCATGCCATGATGGCCGGAGGGCACAGGCCCGACACCGCCGCCGCACCCGACACCGTGGAGCACACCGACTTCCTCGCCGTCATCGATATCGATACCGCGAGCGCGACCTACGCGCAGGTCGTGGCGACGGTGCCGACCGGTACGACCGGCTCGATGCCGCATCACATCGAGCTTGAAATGCCCACCGGTGGACGCGCCCTCTTCGCCAGCGCCTACACGGCCGGGCGTGCATACCTGCTGGACCTCGCCAACCCGAAACAGCCGCGCATCAAGGGAGTGATCGACAGCGTCCCGGGACTGCGGACTCCGCACAGCTTCGTGCGGCTGGCCGACGGCAACGTGCTCGCAACGATGCAGTTCGGTGATGAGCGGGCGAAGGGCAGGCCCGGAGGCCTCGCGCTCTTCTCGCCGGAAGGTCGCGTTGTCCGCAGCGAAAGCGCGGCTGACCCGAAGATGCCCGGCGCGGCCATCCGCACCTACGCGCTCGACGTCGCGCCATCCACTGACCGCGTGATCACGACCAGCTCACCCATGGACACCGAGCGCAGCGCCGATGTCGTGCAGCTCTGGCGGCTCTCCGATCTCGCGCTGCTGCGCACGATTCCCATGCCGCGCCCCGCGACCGACACCATGTGGCACTATCCCTTCGAGCTGCGCTTTCTCTCCGACGGGAAGACAGCATTCATGAACACGTATTACTGCGCATTTTATGTGTTGTCGGGACTCGACGGCGAGACGCCGGCGATCGAGCGCGCCCTCGCGCTCGACTTTCCGCGCTACAATGGATGTGGCGTTCCGCTGCTCATTGGACACTGGTGGATCATGCCGGTGAACGAGGCGCACGAATTCCTCGTGCTCGACATCAGCGATCCGCGTCACCCGCGCCTGGCGAGCAGTTTGGCGAGTGACTCCACGTTCTCGCCGCATTGGCTCTCACGTGAGCCCGGTGGCAAACGGCTCGTTGCCACTTCAGAGGGTCCCGGGCCGTCCGTGCGCCTCTTGCAGTTCGACTCCACTTCCGGCCGCCTCACCTGGGACGAACGATTCCGCGATCGCGTCGGCGGCCCGCTCGGCGTGAGCTTCGCGCGAACCACGTGGCCCCACGGTGCCGCCGGCCGCGCGGTACCGCATGGCGCAGTTTTCTCGCGTCAAGCATCGCCCTGAACTTTCGCCGCAGGATGAACCCCAACGTGCTTCTTCCCGGACCTCACATGCGTGCTCTTGTCACCCTCCTGTTCGCACCTTCCGAACACGGTAGCGCCGGGGAAGCGGCCCTTCCACACGCTGATCCCCGGATTCGTGACCCGCACGGTGGACGGGCGCGAGCAGCCGTACATGAGCTTCGGGCTGATGGGCGGCGGCGTACAGGCGCAGGGGCACGTACAGCTTCTGCTCAACCACTTCGTATTCGGCATGGATGTACAGGAGGCGATCGATGCG
>JBKJKH010000337.1:0-3262 GCA_046597595.1 Gemmatimonadaceae bacterium | reverse complement strand
GTGGCGCTAATCGGGGGCGTGGTGATGCTGGAGGCGCGGCCGGTGTACGGGTATCTCGCGGCGAAGACCTACGGCACGGCGGCGGATCCCACGGAGATCATCGTGGGCTTTGGCCTTGCGGCGCTGTTGTGTGTCGTCGCGACGCTAGCGCCGATCGCCGTGGCGCTCAAGCGGCTTGAGGAGGAACAGGCGGGGTGAGCGCCGGCCCCGCTTGGGTCTTTTCCGGCGTGAATGCGCCCTGTCGGTCGTAGCGTCCGTCACGCCGCGAGCCGCTCGCCGCACCGCGAGCAGAACACGGCGCCCTCCTCCGCCACTGTGCCACCGCATCCCTCGCACGTACCGGGGAGATAGCGCCCGCACGTCGAGCACCAACTCGCATCCATTTCCGGCCGCGGACCGCACACATCGCACGCGAGGCGGCAGCGCATGCGCCTGACTGTCTCCTCCGCGGCGTCGGCGGACAATTGTGCGTTCGGCGCACTGCCCGCGCGCATCTGCACCAGCGCGTCGCGCGTGTACGTCGCACGAAGATCCGCGTAGTCCGCATCGGACAATTTCCCCGTCGCCTTGTCGAACTCGATCTCGCGCAGCACCGCGACGGCGTCGATGGCAGTCGCTTCGCGCGCCTGCATGGATGTGCGAGCGCCGAAAAACACCGGATGCAACACGAAACCAAGGGCCGCGAGCGCGAGCAGCGTGCCGAGTATCAGCGCGACGAGCATCGATCAGGGGTCGTTGCGTACCGCGGCATCGAGACGCGCCCGCTCGTCCGGCGTGGCGCCGGCCAGGGGATCCGCGGCGACCAGCGCCGGCGCGGCCGTGCGCGTCCGACGCAGCCACCAGGTGATGGCAATGGCACCGGTGGCGATCGCCACCGACGGCGCGAACCAGCCGACGAGGTTGAACCCGCTCTTCGGCGGCGCCATCCGCGCCGTCTCGCCATACACCGCCACGAACGCCTCGAGGATCTCATCGCCCGAGTAGCCGCCCTCGACAAGCGCGATGACATCCTGGTGCATGCGTGGCGAGAATCCACACGGCATCGACGTGCGGCACGTGAACACATCCAGCGTACACGGACACGGGCACGAGATCCGCCGCTCGGCCTCATCACGCTGGAGATCCGTGAGGCTGACTCTGTCAGTCGCTTTGGGCGGCAATCGAACCGGCTTGAAGCCGTCACCCTCCATCGACGTACCGGCGGCAACAGGTTCCTGCGCAGCAAGTCGCGCGGCGGCGAGCGGTGACATCGCCAGCGCGCGAAGCAGCGCGCGCCTGCCAAAGGGCATCGTCACGCCGAGGCTTCCTGCGGTTCGAGCACGGCGGCGTACCCCGACTGCGGGCGCCGTTGCGTAGACTGCGGCCACATCACGATCAATCCGCCAACCGTCATGATCACCGCTCCAATCCACACCCACATGACGAGTGGATAGAACGCGATGCGCGCCTCCGCGATGTCGCCGTCGCTCACGCCGGACAGCACCACGTAGACATCCTGTTGGAGCCCTGTGAGGATGCCAACTTCCGAAGACGGTTCAAAGGTTGGATTGCCGCGACTGTCGACGTACTGGCGCTTCTCCGCGGTGATGAACGCCTGGCGCTTCCCGTCCCGCTCCGTCTCGAGGGTGATCGCCGTGGCGAAGCGATTCTGGCGCTGGTCACGCGACACACCCTGGCTCGTGAAAGACCATTCACTGCCCCACGGGTCGCGTGCGCTGAACCGCTGTCCCGCGCGAAGCTGCACGTCGAATTCCTTCTTAAACGCCTGGCCTGCGAACGCCGCGAAGAGCACGCTGATGCCAAAGTGCACGATGTACCCGCCATACCGGCGCCGGTTGCGTGCGATGAGGCGGCGCAGCGCCGTTGGAATCGATTCGTCGTACATCCGGTGGCGCGCACTCACGCCCTTCTGGAACTCCTGGCCGATCGTGCCGACGACGAATGCCGCGAGCATGTACGAGATGAGCGCGAACGGATTGCGCATACCGAGCGCCAGGAGCAGCACCAGCATCGCGCCGCCGGAAAACGCCGGGACGGCGAACTGCCGGCGCAGGTTAGACAGTGACGCACGGCGCCACGCGATGAGGGGACCGATTCCCGTGAGCGCCAGCAGCAGCAATCCCAGCGGCACGTTCACCGTGTTGAAGAATGGCGCACCCACGGTGATTTTCGAGCCCCGCACCGCTTCGCTGATGATGGGGAACAACGTCCCCCAGAGCACCGAAAACGCGATCCCAACGAGCACGAGGTTGTTGTACAGGAATGCCGCCTCGCGACTGACCATGCTCTCGAGGTGCGCCTCAGCCTTCAGGTCCTTGAGCCGCGTCGCGACGAGCCAGCCGGAGGCGGCGAGGCACAGGATCAGGAAGCCGGCGAACCAGTTGCCCACCGGTGACTGCGCGAACGAGTGCACGCTGGCGATGATGCCGCTGCGCGTGATGAAGGTGCCGAGCACCACGAGCATGAACGACGAGATCACGAGCATCACGTTCCACTTCTTCAACATCCCACGCTTCTCCTGGATCATGATGCTGTGGAGAAACGCGGTGACGGTGAGCCATGGCAGCAGCGAGGCGTTTTCGACCGGATCCCATGCCCAATAGCCGCCCCATCCCAGCTCGACATACGCCCACCACATGCCAAGCGTGATGCCGACTGTGAGGAACAGCCACGACACGAGCGACCACGTGCGCACCGCCGCGAGCCATTCCGTATCGAGGCGGCGCGTGATGAGCGCGCCAATTGCGAATGCAAAGGGGACGGTGGTAGCGATGAATCCGAGGTAAAGATTCGGCGGATGAATCGCCATTCCCGGATTCTGGAGCTGCGGGTTCATTCCGCGGCCATCCGCCGGAATCCAATCAAGGCGCTCGTACGGATTGGACCCGAACGCCGTGACGCTCAGGAAGAACAGCAGCACGAACGCGAGCGTGCCGGTGACCCATGGCATCAACGCGCGGTTGCTGCGCTGATTCGTCGCGACCGCGATGGTAGAGAAGACCGAGAGGATGAGGCACCAGAAGAGCAGCGATCCTGACTGGCCGCCCCACAACGCCGCGATCTTGTACGGAACCGGCAGGTTCCGCGCGGTGAATGACGCGACGTACTTGAAGGAGAAGTCGCTCGTGAAGATCGCCGTCCACAAGCCCACGACCGCGAGGACGACGAAGCCGCTGGTGGCGTATACGGCGCGCTCGCCGCTCGCGACGAGATCACCGCGCTTGAGTGAGCCCCCGGCGAAAGACACCATCGCCGCCCACCC
>JBKJKH010000297.1:0-5486 GCA_046597595.1 Gemmatimonadaceae bacterium | reverse complement strand
TGTAGAGCGCGAGCTGCGCACGATCGCGTTCGAGCTCCGCGTGAAGACGTGCGACATCCGCCCGTATTGCGTCCTGCCGCGCGGCACGCTCCGCCTCGAGCGCCGAGAGCGAGGAACGCGCTTCACCGACGAGGGCGTCTTGTTTGCGTCTCCGCTGCAGAGGCAGCGGTACCGATACCGTCGCGGTAATCATGTCGGAACGGCGCACGCGCTGTCCGTACTGCAACGCGACGTCGAAGTCCGGCAAATAGTCTTTTCTCGCCAGTTCGATACGCGCGGACTGCGCGGCGATCAGCGCTCCCGCTTCCCGCAGAGATGGATTCTCACGAAAGGCCAGCGTCTGGAGTGCGTCCACGGAGGGGAGTGGTGAATCGGCGGCGCGAGCGCCCAGCGCAGCCGACACGAATCGCACATTTTGCGCGGAATCCGCGACAGCCGCGCGTGCGATGCGGCCGGGAACGGCAGCATTCTCGATCGGCGTGTCAGTCGGCCGGCTCAGCAGCGCGTTCAATCGGGCGAGCGCGGCCCGGCGCTGCTCGGTCATCTGCACCGCACTCTCCGCTAGTCGTGCAGCCTCGACGCGCGCCTTGATCACGTCCTGCTGTTCAGCCGCACCGACGCCGTAGCGGGCCTCCGACACCTTGATGAGGGTGACGAGCACGTCACGATTGCGCTCGATGATTTCGAGTGCACGATCGAGGAACGCCATCTCGTAGTAGGCGTCCCGCACGTCGCGCTCAACCTGCCGCATGACGCCGCGCTCCGCCGCGCGCGCCGCGTCGAGTTCGTGCCTGGCGGCGCTCCGTCTGAGCCCAAGTTTGCCGGGATAGGGAATGGTCTGCCCGATGCCAACCATTTTCATGGTCATGTCATCATTGTCGAAGCCGGGATTGCTGATGGGGAAATTGAGCACGCCCAGCATGAGCATTGGGTCGCTCCGAAGGCCAGCAGGCGTGACGCGGAGGCTCGCCGCTCCAGTGCGCGCTCGTGCTGCGCGCATTGCGGGGCTCGTGGTTCGCGACTGCGCCAGCAGCGAGTCGAGGTCGCTTGCTGGGGACTGGGCGTTGCCGACACTCGGCCAGAAAGCGAGAGCGCTGGCAAGCGCGTAGACGAGTGACGAGGCGCGGCGCGCCATTCGGCGAGCGAGCCCATGTATGAGTTGCATGACGGTTCTCGAATCCAGGGATGCGGGCCATTGTCCGGAGAGCGCAGGGAGCACTCACCGCCCGACTATCTGCCCGCCGGTTACCGCGAAGACGCGGCCCGGCGGCTCACAATGCAGTGAGCTGGACTACGCCCGCGGAGGGGGGAGGTCGGGCTGGGAGCTGTGTGAAGGAGGCTCGAGCGACACCGCCGTGGCCACGTGCGCGGGTGAGCCACAATGCACGTCCAGAACCATCTCTGACGCCGCAAGGAAGGTTGACGCGCAGGGCGCCATGGCGTGGCAGGTCGTGGTGCTCGCCGGCTGATCGCATGGTGCCCGCTCGTCAGGCGCGGGCTGCGAGGGCACCGGTGCTGTCCGGTCGCGTGCCGGCATCGTCATGCCACCCATCACTCCCGCCGCGCGTTCGGACTGCGCAGTGCCGCACGCGGCGCCGCCACCTGCCAGCAGGAGCTGGAAAGCGAAGGATGCGGACAGCAGTGCTGCGGCGAGGGTGTTTCCCACAGGGAGACGACGAGTCGAAAGGCGGGCGGGTTACATGCCCATGTAGAATACCCTGAAGGCTCGGCTGGTTCCAGCGGTTGGCGGCATTCTCGGCATTCTCGGCATTTCGCCACTGACGTACCTGCCGGATCGCATACGCATGGAGTGGGAGCACGCGATGAGCAGCGAGGACAACTTCGCCTGTACGGTCGAACTGCGGGTCGGGGGAATGGATTGCGCGGGCTGCGCTGCGTCCATTGAAGGGGCACTCAAGAAGGTTGCGGGAGTGGCCGACGCGCGCGCGGACGTTGTGGGCGGCCGAGTCACGGTCGTCTCGGAGCGCGGACCTGTGGCTCGCGATCAGCTCGCTGCCGCCATTCGTCGCGCAGGCTACCAGGTCGAAGCGGAAGGCACCGCTGGTGACGCGTCGCCCGGGATGACCGGCATCGCCGGAAACTGGCAGCGACACGGGAGGGGCATTGCCGCGACGGTCGCGGGATTGACGCTCGGGCTGGGAATGCTCGCGGACGCACTCGACGCCCCGCATGCTGTTGGACTCGCGCTGTTGGGCATTTCGTCTATAGGCGGCGGATGGTTTGTTGTCCCTCGCGGTCTGCGAGCCGCCTGGAATCGAGCCCTCGACATGAACTTTCTCATGTCACTTGCGGCAGCAGGGGCATGGGTCATCGGTGAGCAAACGGAAGCGGCGGCGACGCTGTTCCTGTTCGCCATCGCGGAGCTGCTGGAGAGCCATTCGATGGACCGGGCGCGCAATGCGATCAAGGCGCTCATGGACTTGTCGCCGGCGGAGGCGACAGTTGTGCGCCAAGGCAGAGAGATCCGCGTGCCAGCCATAGAAGTGGCGGCCGGGGAAACCGTCATCGTGCGCCCGGGGGAGAAGCTCCCAGTCGACGGCATCGTCACCGGTGGCTACTCCAGCGTCAACCAGGCACCGATTACCGGAGAGTCTCTTCCCGTAGAAAAGGCAGTGGACTCAGAGGTATTTGCCGGCACGTTGAACGGCCAGGGCGTTCTGGAAATTCGTTCGGTGAAGGCTCCGGCGGACACCACACTCGCCCGAATCATCCACGCGGTTGAGGAAGCGCAGGCATCACGGTCGCCCAGTCAGACGTTCGTTGACCGATTCGCGAAGGTCTACACGCCGCTCGTGGTACTGGCGGCGGTTGCGCTTGCCGTGGTGCCGCCACTCGTCGGTGCGGGGTCGTCGGAACTGTGGGTGTACCGTGCGCTCGCCATGCTGGTGGTCGCGTGTCCCTGCGCCCTCGTGATATCCACGCCGATCTCGATCGTCAGCGGGCTGACCGGCGCCGCAGCGACGGGGATTCTCATCAAGGGCGGAGCGTATATGGAAGCGCTCGGGCGCGCCACTGTGGTGTGCCTGGACAAGACCGGAACGTTGACCGAGGGACGACCCTCCCTGGCGACTCTGCATGCGTTCGACGGAAGCAGCGAAGATGAGTTGCTCGGGTACGCAATCGGCGTCGAGAGACACTCCGAGCATCCGCTCGCCCAGGCCGTCGTACACGCGGCCCGGCAGCGCGGCATTGAGCTGCCGCAGTCCGACCGATTCGAGGGCCTGCCGGGCCGAGGTGCTCGCGCCGAGGTCGCGGGCGTGACGGTGTACGTAGGGAATGAACGGTTGTTGTCCGAAGAACGGCTTGCGACTCCCGAAACTCTCGAACGACTGCGCGAGGTGGAGGCTCAAGGGCAAACCGCCGTCGCGGTCGCACTCGTGCGGGCGCATGAGCGGCGAGTCCTGGGTGTGCTGGGTATAGCCGACCGAATCCGGCCCGATGCGAAAGCGGCGATCGAGGCGCTTCGCAATGCGGGGCTTCGGCGCGTGGTGATGCTGACAGGAGACAACGAGGGCACCGCGCGCGCCATCGCGCTCGCCGCCGGCATCTCGGAGTTCAGCGCGAACATGCTCCCGGCCGATAAAGTCAAAGTGGTCAGCGCGCTGAAGGAAAGCGGAGAGCGCGTGATCTTCGTGGGCGATGGCGTGAATGACGCGCCGGCACTCGCCGCATCGAACGTTGGCGTCGCCATGGGCGCGGCGGGCACTGACGTCGCGCTGGAGACTGCCGACGTTGCCTTGATGAGCGACGACCTCTTGAAGCTGCCTCAGGCGATCCATCTGTCGCGGCGGACGCTTCGTATTGTAAAGCAGAACATCGCCGTCTCGCTCGCGATCAAGGCGGTCTTCCTCATCCTGGCAGTCAGCGGGTGGGCAACATTGTGGATGGCCGTCGCGGCCGATATGGGCGGATCGCTTCTGGTCGTCGCCAACGGGCTGCGCGCGCGGCGCGTGCCAGGGGCCGGACGCTACCCGCCTTCCCGCGCATAGCCCCGCAGTCTTTCGAGCATGCGCCGATCGGTTGCTTCGGGATCGTCGAGCTTTGGCGTCTCGATCACTTTCGGCACCTTCGCGAACCTTGCGTCGGTCATGATACGCCGGAACGGCTCCTCACCCAGCGAGCCTTCGCCGATGAGCTCGTGGCGATCCCGCCGTGAAGCCAGCGGCGTCTTCGAGTCGTTCAGATGCATCATCCGCAGCCGCGACATGCCGATGATGTCAGCGAAGCGCGCCCAGACGTCCTCGTAGCCGTCGCGCAGGTCATAGCCGGCCGAGAAGATGTGACAGGTGTCGACACAGACGCCTAACCGCTTGCGGTGCGGCGCGGGGACGCGCCGGATGATCTCCGCCAGCTCCTCGAACGTTGCACCGAGCGATGTGCCAGTTCCCGCCGTGGTCTCGAGGAGCACCATGGCCTTCCCGGGTACACGATCCAGCGCCTCGGTGATCGCATCCGCGTTGCGCGCGAGGCCGCTGGCGCGGTCATCCATGTAATTGCCGGGATGCGAGACCACGCCGCGGAAGCCGAGCACTTCAATACGCCGGAGTTCGCCGACGAAACTCTCGATGGAGCGCGTGCGCAGCGCCGCGTCGGGCGAGGCGAGGTTGATCAGGTAGCTGTCGTGCGCGACGACGACACTCACATCGGTCTTCGTGAGCGCCGCAGAGAACTGCGCGCACTCATCGGCATCGCATTCCCGCTCCGCCCATCGGCTGGCCATCTTCGTGAACACCTGCATCGCGGTCGCACCGATCGCGGCCGCACGCGGCGGGGCTTCATGCGTGCCGCCGGCAATCGAGGTGTGGGCGCCAAGCAGGGAAGCGGGCTTCGCGGGCATGCCGAAAGTTAAGCCGCCGCGGGTCGCGCCTCAAATCGTGGCCGCGGCGAATCGGAGGATCCAGCAATAGCCACGGAAAACACGGAGCACACGGGGCACGAACAAATGGAAACGGCAGTTCGGTGTCTTCCGTGTCCGTCGCGGCTGAAACCGCAGCCATTGAAAACACGGAGCACACGGGGCACGAACAATGGAAACGGCAGTTCGGTGTCGTCCGTGTCCGTCGTGGCTTCATCCGCGGCTATGGAAAACACGGAGCACACGGTGCACACGGTGCACGCACAATGGAAACGGCAGTTCGGTGTATTCCGTGTCCGTCGTGGCTGAAACCGCAGCCATGGAAAACACGGAGCACACGGTGCACACGGGCACGAACAATGGAAACGGCAGTTCGGGGTCTCCCGTGTCCGTCGTGGCTGAAACCGCAGCCATGGAAAACACGGAGCACACGGTGCACACGGGGCACGAACAATGGAAACGGCAGTTCGGTGTATTCCGTGTCCGTCGTGGCTGAAACCGCGGCGGCGTCGCTGCGGCGCTAGATGCCGAGTTCCGGCGCTCCACCCCTCAGCACGCGCCCGCACCGCGGACAATGAAGGTCGCCCTCCTCCATCAACGCGTAGTCGTA
>JBKJKH010000227.1:0-6742 GCA_046597595.1 Gemmatimonadaceae bacterium | reverse complement strand
CTCCACTTCGAGTTCGAGCTCGTCGATCCGGGCGTCGCTCGCCAGCACGACCTCCGCCTTGCCCTGGTCGCGCTCGAGCAGCGCCTCGACCGACAGGTCGAGTAGTTCCTCCGCACGCTCCGACATCTCGAGGAGTCGCTGCTTGAGGTCGGCGAGCTGCTCGTGGAAATGGCGAAAGCCGGTATCGGTCGGGCTCATCCAAACCTCCCGGTGATGTACGCCTCGGTCTGCGCGTTGGCTGGGTTCGTGAACAAGCCGCGGGTCGCGCCCATCTCGATCAGGGTTCCCAGGTAGAAGAATGCAGTATAGTCAGACACCCGTCCCGCCTGCTGGAGATTGTGCGTCACGATGACGATCGTGAGTTCGTTGCGCAGCTCATAGAGGAGCGCCTCGATCTTCTGCGTGGCGATGGGGTCGAGCGCACTCGCGGGCTCGTCGAGTAACAGGACTTCCGGCTCATTGGCCAGCGCGCGCGCGATACAGAGGCGCTGCTGCTGGCCGCCGGACAATCCCAGCGCGCTCGTGCGCAGCCGGTCCTTGACTTCGTCCCACAGGGCTGCGCGGCGGAGCGAGTTCTCGACGATTGCGTCGAGATCCGTCTTGGAGTGCGCGCCGTTGATCCGGGGCCCGTACGCGACGTTGTCGTAGATGGATTTCGGAAACGGATTCCAGCGCTGGAACACCATCCCCACACGCTGCCGAAGCGACACCGTGTCCATCTCCTTCGCAAACACATTCTGGCCGTCAATGCGGATCTCCCCCTCGTGACGGACGCCTGGAACCAGCGCGTTCATCCGGTTGATCGACCGCAGGAATGTGGACTTTCCACATCCACTCGGCCCAATCAGCGCCGTGACGGCGCGGGGCGGAATGTTCAGCGAGATGTCGAACAGTGCCTGCTTCTCGCCATACCAGAACGAAAAGTGCTCGGCGGCGACCGCCCCGGGATGGGGGTTGTCCGTGGGGGCGAGCGCGGAATCACGGCGCATGGCGGCCGCGCTCATCCAAACCGTCCCGTGATGTACGCTTCTGTGCGCGGGTCGCGCGGCGTCGTGAACAGGGTGTTGGTCGCACTCACTTCCACGAGTTCGCCGTTCAGCATGAAGCACGTGCGGTCCGAGACGCGCGCGGCCTGCTGCATGTTGTGCGTCACGATCACCACGGCCACATCCGTGCGGAGTTCATACACCAGCTCCTCGACGCGCTGCGTCGATAACGGGTCGAGCGAGGCGGTGGGTTCATCGAGCAGCAGTATGGAAGGTTGCGTTGCCAGCGCGCGCGCGATGCACAGCCGCTGCTGCTGGCCACCAGACAGCGCGACGGCGCTGGCGGCCAGACGGTCCTTCACCTCGTCCCACAGTGCCGCGCGGCGAAGCGAGCGCTCGACGATCTCGTCAGCAGCAGTGCGGCTCGGCGCGGCGCGACCGAGGACGCGCAGCCCAGCCGCGACGTTGTCGCGGATGGACATTGTGGGGAACGGTGTCGGCCGCTGGAAAACCATACCAATGTGCCGACGCAGTGTGGTTGCGTTCACGCCCTGCGCATAGATGTTGCGGCCGTCGAACAGGACCTCTCCGTTCACGCTGGTCCCGGGTATGGTCTCGTGCATCCGGTTCAGGCAGCGCAGCAGCGTCGACTTGCCGCACCCCGAAGGCCCGATGATCGCCGTCACCTGCTGATCGTGGAAATCGAGGTTGACGTCGGTTACGGCGCGGGTCAGGCCGAAGAATGCGCTCAAGCCCTGCGCAGACAGCCGCGTTTTTCCGGGCGCAGCGGTATCCACGCGCGTGCGCACCGACGCGGCGACGCGCGCGCGCCGATCGTCTGGGCCACCGTCGCGCGCTTCGTCTCGCGCGGACGAGCGGCGCTCAGTCCGCGGCAGCGCCGAAGCGGGATCGGGTGACGAAGCGGGCAACAAGGCTGATGACCAGCACGAGAAGGAGAAGGACGAGCGCACCTGCCCAGGCCTGGGCGTGCAACTCGTCATAGGGACTGATTGCGTACGCGAAGATCTGCAAAGGCAGCGCCGCGATTGGCTCACTGGGGCTGACCGACCAGAACTGGTTCCCCAATGCCGTGAACAGGAGCGGTGCGGTTTCGCCTGCGACGCGCGCCACCGCGACCAGGGCACCCGTCACGATGCCGGGCAACGCCGTTCGCAGGACGACGGTCAGCGACGTGCGCCAGCGTGCATACCCGAGCGCGAGCGCGGCTTCGCGAAGTGAAACGGGCACGAGGCGGATCATCTCCTCGGTCGCGCGCGTGACGAACGGAATCATCATCGCGGCGAGCGCGACGGCTCCGGCAAGTGCCGAGAAGTGCCTGACCGGACGCACGAGCAGTTGCCACGCGAAGATGCCAACGACGATCGAGGGCAGGCCGTTGAGCACGTCGGACAGAAACCGGACGATTGTCGCGAGGCGCGTGCCCCGACTCTCTGCGAGATATAGACCGGCGCCCACGCCGATGGGCAACCCGATTGCCGATGCGAGGCCGACGACCAGGAGGCTGCCGACAATTGCATTGGCCATGCCCCCACCGGTTTCGCCCACGGGCTTCGGCATCGAGGTGAAGAAGTCCATCGTGACCGTCGACGCACCCTGGCGCAGCAGGTGCCAGAGGATCAACACGAGCGGCAGCGTCGCCAGCAGCGCAGCGACGTACATCAGGCTGAGCATCACGATGTTCACCACGCGACGGCGGGCCAGCGTGCCCCTCGTGCGTTCGGCGAATGCGGACTGCCGGAGACTCGGTCGCGCCGGGCGGGGCGATGGCGACACTGCCGGGATCATGCTCATACCCGCGCCTCGCGCGCCACGCGCCAGACCAGCCAGCGCGCAATAGCGTTGACGAGAATCGTGATCAGGAGGAGCGTTGCGCCGACCGCCATCAGGGCGGAGAGATGCAGGTCGTTCGTTGCCTCCGTGAACTCATTGGCGATCAACGACGCCATGGTATACCCAGGTGCGAACAGCGACGTCGCCAGTTCGTGCCGGTTGCCGATGACCATCGTCACGGCCATCGTCTCGCCGAGCGCGCGCCCGAGTCCGAGGATGACGGCACCCAGGATTCCCGATCGCGCGTAAGGAACAACCGCGTCCTTGATCATCTCCCAGCGAGTGGCACCGAGCGCGAGCGCTGCCTCTCGTTGTGAGCGCGGAACGGCCATCAGCACTTCTCTCGTGACCGACGAGATGTAGGGGAGGATCATGATTGCGAGAATCAATCCCGCCGCGAGCATGCTCGGTCCGTACGCAGGGCCAGAGAAGAAGGGGGTATTGCCCAGGCCCAGCGTGCCGGAGAGGAATGGCATCACGTGCACGCGAAGGATCGGAACAAGCACGAAGATGCCCCACAGGCCGTACACGACACTCGGAATGGCCGCCAGGAGGTCCACGAGAAACGCCACTGGCTGCCGCACCCAGCGAGGGGCGAACTCGGCGAGGAAGATGGCAACGCCAAGCGCCAGCGGCGTTGCGATGAGCAGTGCGAGCAGCGACGACACGACGGTCCCATAGATCGCGGGCGCCGCGCCGAACACCTGGTTGACCACGTCCCATTCGCTCGAGAACAGGAAGCTGGCCCCGAACTGTCGAAATGCCGGCCACGCGGCGATGGCGACTTCGTACGCCATGAAGAGCAGCAGCGCCGGGATGCAGAGTGCGAATGCCGTCGTGATCGCGCGATAGATCCGGTCGCCCGTCGCGCCGCCCCCGAGCACCGTGGTGCCTAACGAGTCACTGCCCGCCGCGTCCGGGTCACCAGGTCCGGTCACGTCCCGGCGGGCGCAATCGAGTCGACCCGTGCAAGGACCTGCGCGGCGAGATTGCCGGGCAGGGGCGCATAATCCAGCGCGCCGGCATCGGCGCTCCCCTCGCGCAGCGCCCAGCGCAGGAAGTCGGCAAGTTTCTTCGCCTTCGCCGCGTCAGGCATCTGCCGGTAGATCAGGAGCCAGGTGAATGACGAAATCGGGTAGGCGTCGGCGCCCGGTGCGTTCACGATCGAAATGCGATAGTCCGTCGTGGGCGGCAGCCGCTCCGCCATGCCAGCAGCCGCGGCCGTCGCGCTCGCAACCGAAGGCTCGATGAAGGCCCCGCTGGAATTACGCAGGCTCACGACGGGAAGCCTATTCTGATGAGCATACGCGAGTTCGACATAGCCGATGGTCGCTGGCGTCTGCTTGACCTGTCCCGCGACGCCCTCGTTGCCCTTGCCACCGAGACCCACTGGCCACTTCACTTCCTTGCCCTTGCCGGGGCCCGCTTTCCACTCAGGGCTGACCGCCGTGAGGTAGTCCGTGAAGATGTAGGTCGTGCCGCTGCCGTCGGAGCGATGCACGACGAGGATGTCGATGGCTGGAAGCGAAACGCCAGCGTTGGTGGCCGCTATGCGTGGATCATTCCACGTCGTGATTTTTCCCCGAAAGATGTCGGCGAGCACGTCACCCGAGAGCTTGAGCGACTGCGTGACGCCGGGAAGGTTGTACGCCACCGCGACAGCGCCGATTACTGTCGGCACATGCAGGACCGCGCCCCCACGCGCCTTCGACATCTCTTCATCACTCATCGGCGCATCCGATGCGCCGAAGTCCACTGTTTGCTCGGATAATTGGCGAATGCCTCCGCCTGACCCGATCGACTGATAGTTGATCTTCACGCCGGTCTTCGCGGCGTAGGAAGAAAACCACTTCGAGTAGAGTGGGGTGGGGAATGTCGCCCCGGCGCCAGTGAGGTCGACCGACCCGGCGGACTTCGCCGAGTCGCTCCCGGCATCTTTTCCAGAGCAGGCGGCGACGGCCGCGAAAGAACACAGGGCTATCACGACGCGAAGTGCGCGCATGCAAAGTCTCTATGAAAAGGTCCCGGCAAAAACCACCCTCATTGAGTCTGCCGGGTACCTGTAACGCCATGGCTCCAAGAATGTAACAAACGTGTAACGACGCGCCGTTACAATTTCGCTAACCTATTATCAGATAACGATTTATAAGTTCCGCACGTGAGCCGATAAGTCGACTTATCGCGTGGCGCCCGTATCGGCGTGATTCGAATGCGGCCTCGCACGAAGCCGGAGCCTGGCGCCAACAGAGGCGCGCAGCGCCTGCGGAGAAAACTCAACTCGCGCCGAGCCTGGCCGATGCTGATGCCACCGGACCGCGAACGCCTGGACGATGCCGAGTGCACTGGGGTCAAGATCCTCGAGCGTCGTCAGGTCGAGTCGAATGGAATGCACGTCCCCCGGCAGCGCGGTGCATAAGAGCAGAAAGTACTCGGCTTCCCGCAAACCCATTGTGCCCCGCGCACGCATTCGCACGGCGCCGGGCGCGATGCTGGACTGCGTCATGTGCATTTTCATTTGAACATTCCGTCGGAAGGACGCCTCCAACCTCTCGACGGTGCATCGCGGTTCGGTTCGTGCGGAGGTCTCAGCTGTGTAACGCGCCATGTGTAACGGAGCGTGTAACGAATTCGCGACGAAGATGGCCGCGCCCAGTGCAGCGCGGCATTATCCCCGCCCCACGCCGTGTCTCGCACGCACCCTGAAATGGTCACACGAACTTCAGCAGCTGATCGGGGCCTCGCCGCACGCAGATTGCCAATCGCTGAAGCCTTCGAAAGCGCCGTAGCCGAGGCTGCCGCCCTCGAGGGAAAACCGGGTCCGCAGTTGCAGGCGCATACGGTCGCGTTTGCCGAGTGGCGCAAGCGACTGGGAGATTCACCCTCGGATGTGCGCAGACGCGTCGCAACGATCGTCACGCTCCGCATTGCGGAGCGATCGTACAATGCGCCCGCACGGCGCGCCGCCCTCACCGAACTTCTCATGCATTGGGCCACGTCCTCGAGTCGCAACCGAACGATCGTGGCTGATCAAGCGGACTAGAAGTTCGCGACGACGTGGAGAAACCCTCGGCGGGTCTCCACAGCACTGCTCCCGGGCGCCGCACGTTGCGTCTGATAATCGAGCGATATTGCGGCGCGCGTGCTCAGGTCGAGTTGCAGACCGGCGATGTACAGGCGGTACGACTGCGAGGCATCGCGTGTCGGGCGCACGTCATCTGTACGCAGGATGACCGCCACTGGCCCGGGACGGCGTGGATCCGCGAGCGCCCCGGGCTTCGCAACGACGAATGCGGACACCACGCGTCCCGTGGTTTTCGAAACGCCACCCGGCCGATCCGTTTCGTCCACGCGCCTCGCGAGCTGCACGCCCCCCCGCACCCGGGGATCACGAATCCCGGCGAACAACCCGTAGCGGTCGCGCTGTCGTGCATCGCCAACGGAGCCCGTGAGGGTACTCGCGCGCCAGCCCTTGTAGAACCAGGGAGTGAGCGACAACGTTGACCACAGATGGTCCGGAGTGCGTTGCGCGAGCGGCGTCCACGAGAAGCGCCCGCCGAAATCCTTGAACCGATCCGTCTCGCGCGAGGTGAAGCCTGGGCCGTTCAGTGCCGCGAGATAAATCTCTCCACGCCTCCGCGGCAACGTGAGGACGCCAGCGAGACCTGCGTCGGCCGTCGCAAAGAATCCCGCAGGCTCCAGCGAACCGGGCGAAACATACCGCAGGAAGAACGACTCCTCATAGTCGGCGATCGGCGTATGAATCAGGCCGAGTCGCGCGATGAGTCCCGCTCCGCTCGCTCGCGTGGGTACGATTGCATACTGCAGCCACGCATACTTCGCCCGTATGGTCCAGCCGCGGTAGTATGCGTCTCTTGTGCTGTCGCGCTGCACGAAAACATCGGTCG
>JBKJKH010000225.1:0-5813 GCA_046597595.1 Gemmatimonadaceae bacterium | reverse complement strand
GCGGATCGCGTCAGCGCGCGCTCCACGCGAAGCAGCGCCGCATCCGTTGCATCGAACACGGAAGCCGGCACCCCTGCACCAGCAAGCGCGCGATCGCGGTCGATGGCAAATGCCACCGCTTCACGCGCAAGCGAATCGATCGCCTGCTCCAGAACGCTCGCGCCGAACTGCCAGCCGCGAGCGCGGAGTGCGTCGTGCACTGCAGGAACGTACGAGCGCATCGTGCGTGCGTACTCCACATAGTCGTACGGCAGCACGCGCGCATTCGCGAGGCGCAGGAGCATCGCGGCCCCAATGCTCGCCGCACTCGCATGATAGACATACGTGCTGTCGCCGAAGCGGCGCATCCACGCAAGGCCGTCGTACGCGGAGTGATACACGCCGCCGCCGGCGCCAAAGCCCCAGTCGGCGTGCGGAATTCCCAGATGGTTGTAAAAGCCGGCGAAATCCGATCCGCCGCCGGGATCTCCCATTGGCGGCGGCTTCACCGAGTCGCCCGCCGTCCGATTGTTGCGGGCCCAGACATCGTAGACGCTCCCCGTGCCGGAGGGATCGGGAATTGCCGCCACGACATCCCGGAGGGTCGCGCGGAGTGACGGCGAACCACCGCCGCCGAAGCTCGGCCCCGACGCCGCGCCATCCTGGTTCAGGTACGCAACCGCGCTGCGGACGAGACGCAGCGAATCGTCCTCCGTGTACTCTGACGAGCCGATGATTCCCCACTCTTCCGCGTCCCATGTCGCGAAAATGATCGACCGCCGCGGACGCTGCCCTGCCTTGGCCAGCTCGGCCAGTGCGCGCGCTGCCTCGAGCACACTGACCGTGCCGCTGATGTTGTCCGACGCCCCGGCCCCCCACCCGTCGCGGTGCGCACCAACCAGCACGAGTTCTTCGGGCAGCTCCGCGCCGCGCAGCGTGCCCAAAGTATTCCAGATGGTCTTCCACCCACGCGTCGACTCGTCGAGCGTCACGCGCACGCGAGCGCGCACGGGCCCCGGGCCTGCGTGATACCGGAATGGCAGGCCACCCTGCCACGACTGCGGCACGCTGGATCCGCGCAAGTCACGCAGAAGCTCGGCCGCATTCCCATAACCGATCGGCACGACGGGAATGTGCGGAATCGGCATCGAGTCGCGCGGAATGCGGCGCACGCCCGCCTTGCTCGCGTACCCCGGCGTGCTCGGATCTCCCGCGCCATTCATGACGCTGCCGCGCTGCACTCCGCGCGCAGGACGCCACGGTCCTTCCGGATACACATCGCCCCGCACAAACCCGTCGTCGGCAGGATCGCTGTAGATGAGCAGTGCAATGGCTCCGTGCTTCTCCGCCTCTCGCGCCTTGATGCCGCGGAAGGATCGCCCGTATCTCGCCACGACTATGCGTCCGCGGACCGAGACACCGAGCGAATCAAGCCTGGCGTAGTCCTCAATCAGTCCATAGTTGGCGTAGACGACTTCACCGGTCCGATCCCCAGCGGCGCTGTACCCATTGACGGTTGGGTATTGCGGCATCGCGGAGGTTGCATCACCCGGGATCGGCGGCTCCTCCAATGCCAGTCGCTTTGGCACAGGGCTGAGGCGCCACACGGCAACGCTCGTCGCGTGTGGCATCCAGATCTCATAGGCGCGAACTTCCGTCTCGAGCCCCCACTCCTTCATGCGGGCGATCACATAGTCGCGCGTGCGTGCCTGCGCCGGAGTGCCCGCGACGTGCGGTTCGCGCGCGAGCGCGGCCGAGTGCGCGCGCGACGATGCGGCGGTCGGTCGTCGTGCGGCATCGGCCTCCGCGGCGCGCTGCACTGCCGCAGCCTGCGGACCAAACCCCGCCATCGGGATGCCATCGCGCGCCTGGGCGCCAAGCATCGTAGATGTCGCGAGGAACAGCGCGGTCAGCGATGTGGCAGGCCGAGTGATAGTCAGAAGAGTCTTCCTTGCGCGCTGTCGCGCTGTTTGAAATCGCCCAAAGGACAGAACCGCATTATCGCGGATTCGGCGGATTCGGCTACAAGGCGCGGATCACCAAGAACGAAACTCGAATTTGTGGAATGCACGAATTGTAATCTGCGAGTGAGAGCGGAGTGAGGTGGAGCGAGGGCATTCGAATTCGTGCATTCCACGTATTCGAGCTCCTGACAGCGCACGCCCGCCAGAGGATCGGCTAAACCGCCTGCCACATCCAACCGCGCGTTTTTACCAACCCGTCACGAGGTAGCGGGCAATCGCAGCGTGAACGTACTGCCCACGCCGGGCGTGCTCTCGGCCGTAATGTCGCCGCTCATGCCGCGCGCGAGATCGCGGCTGATCGCGAGGCCCAATCCAATTCCTTCGCGAGTCCGGGTGAGCTGTGCATCAACTTGCACGAACGGCTCAAAGATCATCGACAGCTTGTTTGGATCGATGCCGATCCCCGTGTCGCGCACCGCGATTGTCACGTTGCCAGGCTCCCGCCCGCAGGCCACGACAATCTGGCCACCGGCATCAGTAAACTTGATGGCATTGGTCAGGAGATTGAGCAGGATCTGCCGCAGCTTTTCCGCGTCGGCCTGCACCATCAGCGCGGAGTCACATTCGCCGAGGACGTACGTCAGGCGGCGCGCGCGAATTTGCGGAACGACAAGCGCCTCAGCAGTTGCGAGTGCCTCGCCCACTCCAACCGGCGCGAGCTGATAACGCACCGTTCCGGTTTCAACGCGCGTGTAGTTCAAGACCTGATTGATGAGCCCCAGCAGGTGCCGCTGGCTTTGCTGGATGCGATCGAGATCCTCCCGCTGCGCTGCCGTCACCGGCCCGTGCAGGCCCATCTCCATCAACTCGGCGTATCCGCTAATGGCGTTCAGCGGTGTGCGCAGTTCGTGACTCATCACCGCGAGGAATTCCCCTTTCGCGCGGTTCGCCCCCTCCGCCTCGGCGCGCGCCTGACGCTCTGCCTCGATCAGCCGTGCCCGTTCAAACGCCTGGGAACACTGCTCGGCAATCGTTCGGAGCAGTGCGCGATCGTCATCGTCGAATGTGCGCGGCGCGTCGAACGCCGCGCCGAGCACGCCGAGCAGTTCTCCTCCCGCCACCAGAGGCGCGATCGCATTGGCGTGATGTCCTGTCTGTTCGATCAAGTGCGCCATGTCCGGGTAGCGCGCGGCCCACTCCCCGCGCGTCTCCAGAAACACCGCGTCGCGGCTGCGCGCGCATTCCGCGAGCGGGACGGACGCCGCCAGCGGAATTCGCTGCCACTCAGCCTGCATCGTCTCCGGAAGGTCCCGCGCTCGCATGATCTCGAGCGCCGTGCCATCCCGTGACACGCGGGCGATGAGCACACCCACCGCTCCGAGCGCGACAGTTGCATGTGCGACAACCGCCTCGGCGACATCGGCCGGGTAGACCGCTGTCGAGAGCGCAGCGGTCAAGGACTGCAGTCGTGCGGTTCGTTCACGCGCTGCTTCTGCCTGGGCGAGGGCCCGTTCCGCGATGACACGCGCGTCTCGCGCCTCGGCGAGCGCGGTGCGCTCGGCCAGCAGCAACCGGTCCTGCTCCATTCCGGCCGTGCGAAGGCGAACCATGTCCGTCACGTCCTCGACGGAATGGATAATCCACGCGACGTCGCCGTCGGGCCCAATGAGGGGGATATTCACGCGACTCCACCAGCGCTCGCCAAATCCGCCAACCCCATCGGCGGGGCCGAGGTCGCCCTTGGAGGCGCCCAAACGATCCGGTGACCTGGTCGCCAACGCCTTCTCCATCGATCCGCGCAAGCCAGGGGCGCCACTTGCCATGGCGCTGGAATCGTCAGGGAAGGCAGAGAAAAAACCGCACCCGATAAGATCGTGGCGCGTGGTCGATGTTGCCTCGAGAAAGCCTTCGCTTACCGCGACAATGGTGAAGTCGTGGGGAGTAACGACTGCGAAGAGGGCGGGTACGGCGCCGAAAAGCGCATGAAAATCGGCTGAGGCTCCCGTGAACGCGTCGAGCCCATCGTCCTGCCAGGTGCGGTCGCGCGCGGTGTGTGACACTTTCGGCAACCCCCAGTGCAGCTGTGCAGCGGTAATCGCGCCCCACGCACAACCTACAGCCTTTTTTGGGACAATGTGAGAAGGAAACACCAACTGCTATTTGGTGACCCGTGAACACGCTGGTCAGATACGGCAACGGGTGCGCGACTGGTACATGCGCCGCCTTGCTACGTCGTTGACAGACCCACGTGGGCACCGGAACTTGGGCCAGTCACACATGAGTTTACTCGACCTCCTCCAGGCAGCATTGTCGGATCGCTACACCATCGAGCGCGAGCTCGGTGGCGGTGGCATGTCACGCGTGTTTCTGGCGAAAGAGATCGCGCTCGATCGACGCGTGGTGCTGAAGCTCGTGCCCCCGGAGCTCGCGGCATCCGTCAGCACCGAGCGCTTCCGGCGCGAGATGCTCGTGGTAGCGCAGCTTCAGCATACCAACATCGTTCCCATCCTGAGCGCCGGCGACGTCGACGGCACGCTGTATTACTCGATGCCGTTCGTCGAAGGCGAATCGCTGCGGGCGAGGATCGCTGCTGCTGGGGCTCTGCCGATACCGGAGGTCATCGCGGTCACGGCCGACGTTCTGCGCGCACTGAGCTCCGCGCACCGCCGCGGTATCGTGCATCGCGACATCAAGCCGGACAACATCCTGCTCGCCGATGGTGGAGCAGTCGTGACCGACTTCGGCATCGCGAAAGCGCTTGGCGAAACGACAGCGGAGCTGACCGCCTCGACCATCGCTGACGACGAGGCATCCGGCGCGCTGACGCAGGCTGGCATGATCGTTGGGACACCGGCGTATCTCGCTCCGGAGCAGGCAGCGCCTGGTGCCGCAGTCGATGCGCGCACCGACCTCTACGCGCTCGGCTGCGTGATGTACGAGATGCTCACCGGGCAGCGTGTGTTCGCCGGATTGCCAGCACATCAGGAAATGCTCGCCCACGTGACGACGCCTGCTCCGGGTGTCGCGTTGAAACGGCCGAACGTCGACCGCGGGCTCGCCGCGTTCGTCGCGCGCCTGCTCGAGAAGGACCCGGACCACCGGCCGGCGAGCGCCGATGCCGCCCTCGCGGAGGTGCAGCGGTTCAGTGGGCCGGTCCGCCGGTCCGTGGTGCGTTGGGCGGGCGGCGCGGCTGTCGCGGTCGCTCTCCTCATCGTCGGCGCGTATTTGCTGCTGCCCCCGCAACTCCTGGCGTCGGCCCGAACGCTCATGACGCGCCGCCCCGCCGTGCTTCATGTGAACCGCGTCGTCATCGTGCCATTCGAGAATCAAACCGGCGACCCGAAGCTCGCGTCGTTCGGCGCAATGATCGCCGACTGGGTTGGAGAAGGCCTCACTCGCCTGCCGAATCTGGAAGTCGTCGATTCGCGCACAACCATGATCTCGGGACAGGTAGTGAAGCAGATTCCGAAACTGCTTCGCCAGAGGGACGACGCGCGCGCCGTGGCGCAGGAGACGGGAGCGAAGATATTGATCACCGGAAGTGTGTACGCGTTGGGGGACCAGCTCACTCTCCGGGCTCGCGTCGTGGATGCAGCAACCGGCGCGCTCCTGCAGTCGCTGCCCGAAGTCACCGCTTCCAGGACAACGCCGGGCCCTGGACTGGACGAACTCCGCAGGCGCGTCGTCGCCACGATGCGCGGCGCTTCCGACACATCCGTGTCCTACATGCCGGGCGTCTACTCGGCGCCCCCGTCCGTCGAGGCATACGACGAGCTGCTCAAGGGCGTCGAGGCATTTTTCCGGTACGACCCTCGAGCGTTCGACCACCTGCAAGCCGCGATGCGAATCGATACCAATTATGCCGCGCCG
>JBKJKH010000201.1:0-2614 GCA_046597595.1 Gemmatimonadaceae bacterium | reverse complement strand
CGTTGCGGCGAGCCGCGCGGTGTCGGAGGTATTCCCGGCGCGGAACGGGTTGATCCACGCGTGCAGCTCCATCCCGCGTGCGTGCGCCAGCTCGACGGCGAATGCGAGTGGGTCGTACCCCGGGTCGCGCCCCTGTGTCCCGGTGAGCATCGCGCCCCATGGTTCGATGGACGATTGGTAGAGCGCGTCGCCGGCGGGCCGCACGTGGAAGACGACGGTGTTGATCCCCGTTGCTGCGGCGCGCGTCATGATGTCGACGAGCTCGTCGCGCTGTTGGTTTGCGGTCAGCGTCGGGGACGAAGGCCAGTCGATGTTGGCGACGGTCGCGACCCACAGGCCGCGCATTTCGCGCGTGACGGCCGGGGGTGCGGTGTCCCTGGGGACAGGCGTGGGAATCGTGACGCCGCTTTCACTGTTACAGGCGCCGAGCACGACGAGAGACGCGACGAGGGCGAGACTGCGGATGTGCATTGCGAAACTACCGGAACAACACTGCACGCCCGGTTCGAATCGTCTTCACGACAACGCGCGGCAGGAAAAGCATCTGGTGCGCATTGCGAATGCGGCGATTCCGGTCATCCTCGAAATCGAAGGGATTCCACGAGTAGTACTTCGCGTTCGGGTCCATATCCGGCAGGTTTCCCTCGCTCGCCAGCACGGCCACCAACGCGATTCCCCATCCTGCCGCGAAGATGATCACGCCCATCGATGGAAACATCCAGGAGAGGAGCGCCCACGATCCGCCGACGATGAGTGCGGAAGCGAGGAGCTGAAGCGCGAACATCGCGATCGAAGGGCCCTGGCGCTTCGCAGGCGCGTTGGGTGCCGACTGACTGTATGGAGGAGGGATCGGCTTCTTCGGGCGACCGTCCGGCACGAAGTCGTACCGACACTCCCAGCAGTAGTCCGATTGCGGTGGATTCGAGTGCCCGCACTGCGGGCAGGCCAGGTCGCCTTCGTTCGCCTTCGCTGCCTTCATCTCGGTGCTCCGTCTCGAGAGTCCATCTTGCGCATCCGGTGCGAACATAGCCATTTGGCGAGAACCGGCAATGGTCCGTTTTCTTCAAAGATGGGGTCAGGGCATGACGACGCTGCGGATGTTCGTGCTGGCGGCAATCATCGTGTACGCCGCATTCGCCGCGTTCGCCTGGTTCCTCGGCGACGGCATGATGTTCCAGCCGCCGGCACCGTCGTACAGGGAGGGGCGAATGCCGATCGTGCACGTTCGCACCGTGGACGGCGCTTCGATCGCCATGATGCACCTGCCCAACCCGAACGCGTCACTCACGCTCCTCTACAGTCATGGAAACGCCGAGGATATCGGGCAGCTCGCGCCTGTTCTGGCAGAGCTGCGGGATGCGGGCTACGCCGTGCTGGCATACGACTATCGTGGCTATGGGCTGAGCACCGGTGGTCCGCCGTCGACACGCGGCGCGGTGCGGGACGCGGAGGCGGTGTATCGGCATGCGATCGACTCACTGAAGATTCCGTCGAACCGACTGGTGCTCTACGGACGATCGGTGGGATCCGGCCCCGCAACGGATGTCGCCGCGCGCTTCCCCGTCGGCGGCCTGGTGATCGAAAGCGGATTTGTCAGCGCGTTCCGCGTGCTGACCCGCGCCACGCTGCTCCCGTTCGATCGCTTTCCGAATGAGCGGAGCATCGCGCGCGTCCGAGCGCCGGTGCTGGTGATGCACGGAACAGACGACGAGGTGATCGGCTTCTGGCATGGCCCGCGTCTTTTCGCTGCTGCGCGTGGGCCCAGGCTGGCGCTCTGGGTCGAGGGCGCTCATCATAACGACGTGGGCGAAACCGCCGGCGACAAATACTTCGCGGCACTCAAGGCCTTCTCTGAACTCGTGATCACTGCAGGTCATCGCCTGGACTAACGAGCTACTATCCTGGGAATTCCAGCCCGCCTGTAACGCCAGTGCAACGACCTGCTGCGCCACCACAACACTCTGATCTTGTTCTACATGGCACCGTTGCCGCCTAACGTGTGCTCCGCCAACACCTTGTCTTTGTCCCAGCCTCCAGGCCCAGCGGCGCATAGCATGCGTGAAAAGCAGGAATCTCCGGCAAGGTGAAACGCATGCGTCGTCGCTCTTTCGGTATCGCCCTCGCGCTGCTGGCCGGCGCCATCGGCCAGGCTGCCGCACAGGGGTCAGTGTTCGTGACCGGGCATGATGCCGATTACCACGCATTGCTCGGTCCGAACACTATCGGCGCGCGCCGCATCAACCAGGCGGCGATCAACTACGTGATGAACCCGCTGTTCAATCCATTCATCACCGTTGGTGCCACCAAGTTTCTTTTCGTGGAGTCGAAGGGATCCGTTCCCGGCGGCCATACTCGGGGCCGGGATGGCATTGTCGCCAGCGGTTATGTCGAAGGCACGAATTTCGACTGGCATGATGCCTCGACCCTCAATGCCGCGCTCTTACAGCTCGGAACGGTGTACTCCGCCATTGTCGTGGCGTCCGATTTTGGCGGCACGTTGCGCGCGGCGGAGTTGAGCATCCTCAACACGAAGTCGTCGGACATCATCAACTTCATCAACGATGGCGGCGGCTTGTACGCGATGGCGCAGAGCAACGGTGGCGCCGGCCTCACC
>JBKJKH010000652.1:0-8967 GCA_046597595.1 Gemmatimonadaceae bacterium | reverse complement strand
AGCCCGACACCGAGGGACAGACTTCTGGACATGCTCATGAAACGTTCTCCTGGTTGATGATGACTTGACCGGTCCCTGCCATGATGCGGCCGCACGTCCAGGCCGCCACCCCCGCCGCAGCGCACGCGTCCAGAACCGTGCTCACGTCGTCGGGTTCGGCGCAGACGACCATGCCGATGCCCATGTTGAAAGTCCGGAACATCTCGTCACGGGCGACATCTCCCGCCTCCTGCAGTACCCGAAAGATATTGGGCACTTTCCAGCTGGCACCATCGATGAATGCATCGCAATCGTCGGGAAGCGCGCGGTTCACGTTACCCGGTAAACCACCACCGGTGATGTGCGCCATCGCACGGATGCGATCGAGCACCGGCGCCAGCGCCCCGAGATATGAGCGGTGCACACGAAGCAATACATCTGACACGCTTGCCCCTTCTCCGGGGAAGGGATCTTCCGGACGCAGCCCCAACCTGCCGAACACGAGCGCCCGTGCGAGCGAATACCCGTTGGTGTGCAGTCCGTTGCTTTCGAGCGCGATCAACACCTGCCCTGGCCGAACACGCGCCGCGCCAAGCACGGCCTGCTCATCCACGTAACCGACGATGAAGCCTGCCAGGTCGTAATCGGGAGGCGTGTACAGGCCGGGCATTTCCGCAGTCTCGCCGCCAATCAGCGCGCACCCATTCTCGCGGCACCCCGCCGCCACTCCGCGCACCACTGCCTCCACCACCGAGGGGATCAGCTGGCCGAAGGCGACGTAGTCGAGAAAAAACATCGGACGAGCCCCCTGCACCAGCACGTCATTGGTGCAGTGATTCACGAGATCGTGTCCGATGGTATCGTGGCGCCGACTCTCTATCGCGACCTTGATCTTGGTGCCAACGCCATCTGCACTTGCGACGAGCAGCGGATTCGCCACGTCCGTCGGCGCGCGAAACATCCCGCCAAACCCTCCGAATGCGCCGCGCGTCCCCGCGGTAAACGTCGATTCAACGAGGCGACGGATGCGATGCTTCGCATCGTCCGCCGCCTCGAGATCCACACCCGCAGCGCGATAGTCGAGTGGGGCGCTCACGATGCTTACCCGGGAAGATCCGATTCGAATGACACGAGACGCCGGATCTCACCGACGCGCCGGTCGAGATCGGAACGAGTGATCTCGAGCAGCCGCTCGACAGAAAACTTCTCCACGGCGAACGACCCCATGGCGGAGCCGTACACCACAGCCCTCCGCATGTTCGCGTCAGAGAGGTCGCCGGTTTGCGCGAGATACCCGATGAATCCCCCCGCGAACGAGTCCCCTGCCCCGGTGGGATCGAACACCGCCTCGAGCGGATAGGCGGGCGCGAAAAACACCGTGTCCTTCGTGAACATGAACGCGCCGTGCTCACCCTTCTTGATGATGACGTGCTTCGGGCCGCGCTGCATGATCCACTTCGCGGCCCGCACGAGATTAGCCTGTTCGGTCAGCTGCCGGGCCTCACCGTCGTTCAGCGTGATGAGGTCGACCATGCCGAGCAGGTCCAGCAGCTCCGGCCGCCGGCTCTCGATCCAGAAGTTCATGGTGTCGCACGCCACCAGCTTCGGCCGCTCGACCTGCTTGAGCACATCGATCTGCAGGCGCGGATCGATGTTGCCGAGAAAGACGAAGGGGGTCTGGCGGAACTGTTGCGGGATCTTCGGGCTGAAGTGCGAGAACACGCCGAGGTGCGTCTCGAGCGTTTCTGCCGCGTTCAGGTCGTGCCGATAGCGCCCCCGCCAGCGGAATGACTTTCCTTCCGCCATTTCGAGGCCGGCGGTGTCGACGCCGCGCGCCTTCAGGGGCTCGAGGCGATCCATCGGATAGTCGTCACCGACGACGCCAACAAGCTGCACCGGTGACAGCAGCGAGGCGGACGCAGAGAAAAACGTCCCCGAGCCGCCGATGACCTCCTCGGCCTTCCCAAAGGGAGTCTCGACGGAATCCAGCGCGACAGAACCGACGACAAGTACGGTCATGGTGTGGTGGCGAGCGAGAAGGTGCGGGGACTACATGCGCTCAGGCGCGGATACGCCGAGCAGTTGCAAGCCGTTGCGAAGGACGATCTGCGTCGCACGCGCGAGCACGAGTCGCGCGCGCATGATGGGTTCCGGCTCGTCAAGCACGTGATGCTTGTGATACCAGCTGTGCGCCAGCCCGGCCATGTCGTGCAGGTAATTCGCGACGCGGTGCGGTTCCATGGCTTCTGCCGCGCCCCTGACGAGCGAAGGAAAATCGAGCAGGGCCTTGATCAGCTCCACTTCCTCGTGTGCCTCGAGGAGTGTGAGGTCGGCTTCGGCGTGCGTGATGCTCGCCGCACTGATCTCTCCCTTGCGAAAGATGCCGCTCAAGCGCGCATGCGCCATCTGGACGTAATAGACCGGATTTTCCTCCGATTGCGACCGTGCGAGGTCCACGTCAAACGACAACTGGGATTCGCCCTTGCGCATGAGGAAGAACCACCGCACCGCATCGCGGCCCACGTCATCGACGAGGTCACGCACCGTGACATACGAACCCGCGCGTTTGGAGATCTTCACCTCCTCGCCGCTCTTCAGCACCGTGACCATCGAGTGGAGCACGTAGTCGGGATAATCCTTGCGGATTCCCCTCTCGAGCGCCTGCAGCCCGATACGCACCCGGTTCACGGTGCTATGGTGATCGGAGCCTTGCACATTGATGGCATGGTGGAAGCCGCGCTCCCACTTCGACACGTGGTAGGCGACATCGGGCACGAAGTATGTGTACGTGCCGTCGGACTTCCGCATGACGCGATCCTTGTCGTCGCCGAAGTCCGTGGTGCGCAGCCAGAGCGCGCCGTCCTTTTCGTAGGCGTGCCCGGCGGCCACGAGCGCGTTCACCGTTTTCTCGACCGCGCCGTCGGTATACAGCGACGACTCGAGGAAATAAGTGTCGAACTGTACGCCGAACGCCTGGAGATCGAGGTCCTGCTCCTTCCGCAGCGCGCGGACGGCAAACACCCGGATCGCGTCGAGATCCGCGCCTGTCGCGTCGGAGGCATGCTCGGCGACATAGCGCTGCGCCACGTCCCGGATATACTCGCCGTGATAGCCTCCCTCGGGAATCACGCCCTCCTGCCCCGCGATTTCGCGCACCCGCGCCTGCACGCTCAGCGCGAGATTCTCGATCTGCGCGCCGCCGTCGTTGTAGTAGAACTCGCGTGAGAGCGTCGCGCCCGCCCACTCGAGCAGCGTCGCGATTGCGTCGCCCAGTGCCGCCTGGCGACCGTGTCCAACGTGGAGCGGACCGGTCGGGTTTGCCGAGACAAACTCCACATTCACGTGATCGCCGGCGCGCTCGGTCGAGCGACCGTAGCCTTCGTCGAGATCGAGAATGCGCGCAAGCCCGCTCCCAAGCACGGTCGCGTCGAGACGCAGGTTGATGAATCCAGGTCCCGCGATCTCGGCGGACTTTACGCCGGCGGCCCGCTTGTCGATCGCGTTGACGACGTCCTGTGCAATGTCGCGCGGCTTGCGTCCGAGCGGCTTCGCCAGCGTCATGGCAAGGTTCGTCGCCCAATCACCAAACGCGGGATCGCGTGGACGCTCGAGCACGACAGTGGTGCCTGCGGGCGCGCCGAGGGTGCGGGCGACGCGCTCGAGCTCCGCCCGAAGGCGCTCCGCGTCGTTCATTCGCTGCTGCTGGGCTTCGACGGCTTGGATTCGGGCGCAGGCGCCGCAGGCTTCGACTCACTCTTCTCGGTGCGGACTTCGCTTTTCGACTCAGACCCCTTAGCGGGTTTTGACTCCCCGCCGCTGCTGCTCTCGCTCCCGCCCTTTTCACTCCCGCCCTTCTCGCTCCCGCCCTTCTCGCTCCCGCCCTTCTCGCTGCCGCCGCTCTTGCTCTCGCCGCCCGGTGCACGATGGGCATTCTTCCCATAGTCGGTGAGGTAAAAGCCGGACCCCTTGAACATGAGACCGGCCCCGCCGGAAATTCGACGCTCGGCCTCCACCCCGCATTCCGGGCATGGGAGGACCATGGGCGCATCGCTCATTCTCAAGAACCGCTCGAACGTGTGATCGTTCGGGCAGCGGAAATCGTATGTGGGCATCGTGTGGGTTGAAAGCGGCAGCAGCCACGAAACGTAACAGGCCCCTGGGCATTGGCGGGAGTCATTTCCGCCGCGAGCAAACTCGTGATCAGTGCGGCAGCCGCTGGCGCAGGGTGCCGTATACCCAGGTTCCCAACACCGCGCTGGCGAGCATGACGGAGATGACACCGACCCCGTTGCCGAGCAACGCGAACAGCGGGCCGGGACAGGCACCCGCCAGCGCCCAGCCCAAGCCGAAGATCGTGCCGCCGAGCCAGTAGCGCGTCCCGCTCCCCATCGTTTTTGCCGGAATGGTGACAGGCTGTCCGTCGAGTGTGCGCAACCGGAGTCGCTTGATCACCTGCAGGCTCAATGCAGCGACCACCACCGCCGATCCGATGATTCCGTACATGTGGAACGACTGGAAGCGGAACATCTCCTGAATGCGGAACCAGGAAATGACTTCAGACTTCGTGAGCACCACTCCGAAGAGGATGCCGAGTGCGAAGTAGATCCCCAATGCGTGGTGCGGACGCGGTGTTCCAGTGCTCATCGCGTCAATGGCCCAGAAGTCCCGGCATGATGAGCCACGTGCTGATCAGCCCGCCCGCGAAAAATCCGATTACGGCGAGGAGCGACGGCAACTGGAAATCAGCTAGCCCACTGATCGCGTGACCCGAGGTGCAGCCGCCGGCGTACGCCGTCCCGAACCCGACGAGGAATCCGCCACCAACGATGAGGACGATCCCCCGCCATGTGGCAAGCGCACCCCAGTGAAACAGTTCGCGCGGCACGAGTCCGGAAAAGTCAGTAATCCCGAGGGCACCGAGACTCTCACGCGCGGCACTCGAGAGCTGGACGCCCGTCGCATCCTGCAGAAAGAGACCCGCGATAGCCCCTCCGACGAGAATGCCGATCGCAAAAGCCAGGTTCCACCCTCCTTCACGGCGCCAGTCATACCGGAAGAATTCCCCTCCTCCCGGAAACGCAGCGGCGCAGACATGCCGGAGATTGCTTGAGATGCCGAACAGCTTGTTGCCAACGAGCAGGAGCGCCGGCACGAAAAGGCCGATCAGCGGCCCAGCGACATACCACGGCCAGGACGACTTCACCGCTCGGACTCGAGCAGCAACAGTGCGCCGCTGATCACCTTGCGAAACTCCGCCAGCGGAAGCGCACCCACGACAGGATGTCCGTTGATGATGAAGGACGGTGTCACGCGCACGCCGACATCATCGGCGGCGCCGGTGGCTCGCGCCGTCCGCGCGTCGGTGCTTCCGCTCCGGTAGCAGATCCCGAAGCGCGTCGTGTCGAGGCCTTCCGCAACGGCAAGCGCATTCAGGATGTCCACAGGGTTGCGTGACTGCTTCCACTCGCGCTGTGCGCCATAGACGCGATCGAGCATGGGCCAGAAACGATCCTGATCCGCGGCGCACTCCGCCGCGCGGGTTGCCTCGCGCGAATTCGGGAACGAGCCCATGATGAACGGGACGTACTTGAAGAAGACCTTGCCCGTGCGGACATACTCTTCCTCGAGTGCCGGATACGTCTTGAGAGAAAATTCGCCACAGTAGGGGCAGGCGAAGTCACTGAAGTCAATGATCACCACGGGCGCAGTCGGGCTGCCGCGATCGTATCCGATGCCGGTGAGGTCGAGGGTGCCCAGCATGACGCGCCGAGGCGCTGTCCGCGCGGTGCGCACGGGCGGCGCAGGCTCAGGCGTCGCCGCTCGAGATAGCGCGGCAGCGCGCGCGGTATCAACACCGCGCGGAGCCAGCAAGGTGTCGCGCGCGAGCGTGCCGGATGCCGCGGGCGCTGCCGTACGCGCGACAGCACCGCTTGTCGTGGCAGTCGCGGTCACGCTGTCATCAGCGCGCGCCGGCCGATTGTCGGCCTTCGTGCACGCCCCGGTGAGAACGAGGAGTGCCCCTACGAGCGCCATCACATGCGCCCGAAACGAACTCCGATGTATCATCTCTGCTCCAGGTTGACGAGCTGGCCAAGACCGGCAAGAAAGTTCGTGAGCGACGCAAAGCGCCCCGAAAACAGCATGACGCCCACAACAATCAACATCGCACCGGAAGCGACTTCTATGGGGCGCAACCACCGCTGAAGATGCTTCGCGCGCACGAGGTACCAGTTCAGGCCGACAGCCGCCACAAAGAAAGGAATGCCGAGTCCGAGCGCATACGTCGCGAGGAGGAGCGAGCCCCGCAGCATCGTCGTTTCCATACCCGCGTAGAGCAGTATTGAGGCAAGCACTGGCCCGACACAGGGTGTCCACCCGGCCCCAAACGCGAGTCCGACAACGACCGAACCAATCAGTCCCGCCGGCTTTCGTGACAGGTGCACCCTGCGTTCCCGCATGAGCGCTGGCAGACGCAGGACGCCGAGCAGATAGAGACCAAACAGGACGATCACGACGCCGCCGATTTGCTGCAGCAGTGGCATGGCGGTGTGCAGCACTCGACCAAGCGCGGTTGCCGTTGCCCCAAGTGCGACGAACACTAGGGAAAATCCGAGGATGAACGCGCCTGCGTGCAAGGCGGCGCGCGTGCGAGCGCTCTGCGCGTCACCTCGCGTCAGTTCATCCAGCGTCAACCCGGTGACGAACGTGATGTAGCTCGGCACGAGTGGCAGGACGCACGGGGAGAGGAACGAGACGAGCCCTGCGACGAACGCCAGGCCGAACGAAAGCGATTCCGCGCCGGTCATCCAGCGATTCCACTCGTCATGTCGTTTTCCTCAGACGGCGCGCAACGCGTCGTTGGGGCTCCAGTCCCCGATCCAGTTTCGGCAACAACGGATTGGCGGTCTATTTGATTTCAATCTCCGTGAAACTGACGCGCTGAACCGGAGCTTCTTCAGGGCCGGGGCCGGCGCACGGACGGGCAGAATCCCGCAAGTCCGCGAGACCACCACGAATTTTTCTAGCCTCGCGCGTCGATCAGTTCGACGTCGTACTTTCTGAACTTGTCGTCGCTCGTAATGATGGGGATATCTTCGACGATTGCCGTTGCGATGATCAATCGATCGAATGGATCGCTGTGATGACTGTAGAGACTGCGGACCGCCTCGGCATGTTCGAAGGTAATCGCGAGCTCGCGAAACCCACTTTCCGCTACCGCTTGAGATGCGCGCCGAGTCCCGCGCAGCTTGCCCAGGCTGGATTTGATCGTGATCTCCCACGCCGACGCGGAGCTTACGTAGACCTCGTCGGCGTTCTGGATCGCCGCTCGGGCGTTGCCGCCGAGGCGAGGATCGTTGGCGTCCCACCAGATGAGCGCCTGCGTGTCGAGGAGCAGGGCGCTCACCTGGTCTTCCTGCCATGGAATCCCGCGAGCAGGTCCTCAGGAAGCGGGTCATCGAAGTCTTCGGCCACCTTCCACTTGCCCGTGCCTTTCCCGGGAATGCGTTCGGCCCTGGCCGGCAGGGCAATGAGTCGAGCCTGAGGAACGCCGTTGCGCGCGATGACGATTTCCTCGCCGGCCGCGGCGCGCTGAACGAGCGCCGACAGGCGGGCCTTCGCTTCAGCGACGTTGAGTGGCTTCTTCGTTGTCATGACGCTTCCTGACTAACATGGTCATGTAATGTACACCCAGTGACCATGATGGTCAAGGCAGACCTCCTTCCTGGTCGTGGTACGCGCCTCCGCGCGGAGAGCGGCGCCGCCATGTCGATCGCATGGCTGATGGCGAGACCGATGCAGACAGACACATGGTTTTGGAGCATTGTTTCGCTCGAGGTCGCGCATGAGCGGTTCAATCTGCTTCGGGCCGGGCGGCGTGAAGATTACGGTGCCGTCGCCGTCCTTCAGCGTCGTGCCGGGAACGCGCCGGAAGCCTGCGTGGTTCAGCTCCAGCTCGCGTTGGATCTCGATAACGTAATTATTGGTGAGCAGCCCCGACGTCAGAACCGCGGCGTAGCCCACACTCAGCGCCCGCGCGTACCGCGCGACTTCCTTCGCCGATGAGCTGCCCGACTCCAGGGGAATAGCGACTCGCGGAAGAGCTCGTCGTGCGTCGTGACGATATTTTCGATTGCGGAGCTATCCTTTGCTTCCTGAAGCGCGAGCGTGTTGACTAGGATCGACTGGTTGGGGATCGAGGCCACCACCCCCTTGAGCTCGGCAAGGTTACGGCTGGCAGCAGTGAGCCTTCTGGTTACGCTGGACGCCTCGAAATGGCGCGGATCGATCCGATGGAGCGGTTCCAGCGTCACGAGCGTTCTCAATGAAACGGGACGTGTATAGAAAATACCTATTTCCTATACATGTCCAGTGGTATCTGTCTGGAATTCGGCCGATCGTATACAGGTCCGCTTACAGAACGGTCCCTGCCCCGGCGACGTGCCGCCGAACATCCCGCGTCCGGCCACCCGCAAACTCTTCCGCCCACCCCGATGACGTGCCCCTATCCACCAGGTGCGCTTACGTCGCCGGCCGCCAGCGCCCCCAGCGCTCCGCAAGTGTATCGGCGATCTCCCCAACCGTCGCGCGTGCGCGGACCGCGTCCACCAGCAGCGGCATGAGCGGCGCTGGCGTCCCCTGCGCCATGGGCGCCGCCGCTTCCCCAAGCACGTGCAGCGCGCGCTCGACCGCCGCCCCGTCACGCGCCGCGCGCGCTGCAGTCAGTCGCGCGACCTGTCCCTTCTCGAGAGAGGAGAAATCCGGCGCGGGAATGACGAGGGCATCGGCGCCATCCACAAACTTGTTCACCCCGACGATGACCGTGTCGCCGCGCTCGACCGCGAGCTGATGCTCGTAAGCACTGCGGGCGATTTCTTCCTGCATGAAGCCCGCTTCGATCGCCTTGGTCGCGCCTCCGCGCTCCTCGACCGCCTCGATCAGTGCCATTGCACGGCGCTCGAGCTCATTCGTCAAGTGTTCGACGTAGTA
>JBKJKH010000610.1:0-6072 GCA_046597595.1 Gemmatimonadaceae bacterium | reverse complement strand
TGCGCCCAATCCGCTCTTCCGGTTTGCCGAAGCGGTCGAGGACAAGCTCCGCGCGGGGCGGGTATCGGCCAGCGCCATCTCGGACACGATGAATCTCATGAACAAGGCGGTCGGCGTACTTAACGGCGTAGCCGCCGCGGGCAAGTCGGTCGCGGAAGACCTGATGAGTGCGACATCGCGCCCGGCACCAGGCAACAGCCCAGCTCAACCAAAGCACGATCCTCCAGCACCACCGGCGAGCGCGCCACCGGCGAGCGCGCCGCGGAACGAGGGCCACTCATGACCACACGAACGGAGCAAGTGAAGAAGCGCGCCCGCAGCGCAGAGGATGCGACGATCCGCGCGATCGAGGACAGCAGGGGACGCATCCGCTCCGGTCTGCGCGATGGGGCAAACGCCGCGGCGACTGCCGCTCGGAAGGCGGTGCCACGCGCGAAGAAAGCCGTTGCGCGAGGCACGCTCCTGGACACTTTGAAGCAGCTGCCGAATTACCTGCGGCTGCTCGGCGGCCTGTTCACGGACCGCCGCGTGTCGAACGTGGACAAGCTCCTCGTCGCCGCCGCGCTCGCCTACGTCGCGAGCCCGATAGACCTCATTCCTGACTGGATACCCTTCCTGGGTCAGGTGGATGACGTCTTTCTGGTCGTGACGGCGTTACAGCGGCTGATCACGAACGCCGGTCGCCGCGTCGTACGCTCGCACTGGACTGGCTCGATGCACGATCTTGAGGAAGACACGCTGGCGCGCGTCATCTCTGCGGCGGCGGTGTTCCTGCCGCGCGGCATTCGCAGGAAACTGCGGAGCGTGCGCGGGGCGTAACACCCGCCTGCCGCACGCTGGACATCACGCGAAGCGAAACCTACATTTCGCTATGGCACCCTCAACGAAATCGACTCCTCAGCCCGCCCCATCGGTCACCGCCGAAGGCGGGCTGTCGCGTAACGGGCGCGCTGCCGCCGAAAGTGCGCCGCCCGCCGGTTGGAGCGCCCGCGTGCGCGAGGACGTTGCGCTCACGTTTGACGATGTGCTGCTGCGCCCGCGCCACTCTCTCACGCATCCGCGCGACGTCAGCACTGCGTCGCGTTTTTCACGCGGCATCGCCTTGAATGTCCCGCTCGTTTCTGCCGCGATGGATACGGTGACGGAAAGCGAGATGGCGATTGCGATGGCTCGCGCCGGTGGTATTGGCGTGATCCACAAGAACATGTCGATCGATCGTCAGGCTGCCGAGGTGGACCGTGTGAAGCGTTCCGAGAGCGGGATGATCATGAATCCGATCACGCTCTCCCCCGCCGCGCTCCTCCGTGAAGCTGTGGCGCTGATGACGCGCTTCCGGATCTCCGGAGTTCCGGTGGTCGACCCCGAAGGGAAGCTTGTCGGGATCATTACCAACCGCGATCTCCAGTACCAGCGCAACGTAGAGCGGCCCCTGAGCGAGGTGATGACGTCCAGGGGGCTGGTCACTGCGCCGGTGGGAACGACACTGGATGAGGCCGAGCGCATCCTCGGGGAAAATCGCATCGAGAAGCTTCCCGTTGTCGATGCACAGGGTCACCTCCGGGGGCTCATTACGGTCAAGGACATCACCAAGCGCCGTCAGTTCCCCGACGCGAACAAGGACACGTTCGGACGCCTGCGGGTTGCTGCCGCCATCGGGGCCGCGCCCAAGGAGCTCGAGCGGGCACAGGCGTTGATCGAAGCGGGTGTGGATGCCCTCGTGATCGATACTGCGCACGGGCATAGCGATGGGGTCCTCCAGATGGCCGCAAAGATTCGGAACGCCTTTCCGGAAACGCAGCTCGTTGCGGGCAACGTGGCCTCGCGCGAGGGCGCGCGCGCCCTCGTGGAGCGCGGCGTGGATGCCGTGAAAGTCGGTGTAGGCCCCGGCTCGATCTGCACGACGCGCGTCGTCACCGGCGTCGGTGTCCCGCAGTTAACGGCAATTCTCGACGCCGTTGAGGGCGCGGGCGATGTCCCCGTGATCGCGGACGGCGGGATCAAGTATTCGGGCGACATCGTGAAGGCACTGGCCGCGGGCGCATCGTCGGTGATGATGGGCTCGATGCTCGCAGGGACCGAGGAGAGTCCGGGCGAAGCGTTCCTCCTCGAGGGACGGCGCTTCAAGATGGTGCGCGGGATGGGGAGCTTGTCCGCGATGCAGGATGGGAGCGCGGACCGTTACTTCCAGGAGGGAGAGCTGTCCCCGCGGAAGCTCGTGCCTGAGGGCATCGAGGGCCGGGTGCCCTACAAGGGCCCGGTTGGCGACGTGCTCTTCCAGATGGTTGGCGGGCTGCGCAGTGGGATGGGCTACGTCGGATGCCCATCGATCGAGGTGCTCGGGCGCGAGGCGCTGTTCCTGCGCATCACCGCAGCGGGACTGCGCGAATCGCATCCGCATGATGTACAGATCACCCGTGAGGCACCTAATTACAGCTTGTAGGTGTCTCATGCGGGTTATGTTTTCTTGACGTAATCGTTGCGCTGCATGAGCTTCCGCCCCGCCGCGCCTCGCCGCAAAAAGTGCGGGGCGGCAGATTTTTTGATTTTTTCCTCCTAGGAGACGCTCCGACATGGGTTTGTCCACCAAAAAGAGCATGGCGTTGTTGCAGCAGGAGACGGTCGAGGAGACGGGCAGTGGAGAGGTGCAGCTGCGTCGCACACTGACCGCGACCAACCTCGTGCTGCTCGGCATCGGCGCCATTATCGGCGCTGGTATCTTCGTGTTGACGGGCACGGCGGCGGCGAACTATGCCGGCCCGGCCATCGTCATCTCCTTCATCCTGGCGGGATTGGCGTGCACGTTCGCCGGGCTGTGCTATGCGGAGTTCGCATCGATGATCCCCATCGCGGGCAGTGCGTACACGTATGGATACGCAACGCTCGGTGAGTTTGTCGCCTGGATCATCGGGTGGGATCTCATTCTCGAATACCTGTTTGCCGCGTCCACGGTTGCCGTGGGCTGGTCGGCGAACTTTGTGCGCATGATGAGCTTCGTCGGCGTACACATCCCGGTGAAATGGTCGAGTGCCCCGTTCAACGTGCAGGCTGGATCGCATGCGCTCGTGAGTTCCCAGTTCTGTGTCGATCCAGCAACCGGCATGCAGGCCGTGGATACCGGCGGGCGGGTGATCGCCGCTGCCGCCTGTGCCGCGCCGCTCGAGGTTGTGCACGGCTTGCTGAACGTCCCCGCGATCCTGCTGTGCCTGGCGCTGACGGTGGCGCTGGTGATCGGCATCCGGGAGTCGGCGAACCTCAACAACGTCATCGTGTTCATCAAGATGGCCATCGTGCTGCTGGTCATCGGGTTCGGGTTCGCGTACGTCAACAGCGCCAACTGGCATCCGTTCATTCCCCCCGCGACCGGTAACCCGGGCGAGTTTGGCTGGGGAGGAATAGCCCGTGCGGCCGGCGTCATCTTCTTCGCATACATCGGATTCGACGCGGTGTCCACCGCGGCGCAGGAAGCGAAAAATCCGCAGAAGGACTTGCCGGTCGGCATCCTGGGTTCACTCGCGATCTGTACGGTGCTGTACATCCTGATGTCGCTCGTCATCACTGGTCTCACCCACTACAGCAACTACAAGGGTGTGGCAGATCCGATTTACGTGGCGCTGGATGCGGTTCCGCAGCTCGCGTGGTTGAAGGTCCTCACCACGGTTGGCACTGTGGCCGGACTTGCCTCGGTCGTGCTGGTGATGCTCATGGGCCAGCCGCGCATCTTCTTCGCCATGGCGCGCGACGGGTTGCTTCCGCCGATCTTCGGCCGGGTGCATCCCAAGTATCGCACCCCATGGCTTGCCACGATCATCACCGGCATTGTTGCGGCGATGATCGCCGGCTTGTTCCCAATCGGCCTGCTCGGCGAGCTGGTATCAATCGGGACGTTGCTGGCGTTCGTGATCGTGTGCGCAGGTATCCTCGCCCTCCGGCGGTCGCGGCCCGAGCTTCCGCGCCCATTCCGGACGCCATTCGTGCCATTGGTGCCGATCCTTGGCATCCTGAGCTGCGGGTATCTGATGTATTCGCTGCCTGGCGATACGTGGCTCCGGCTCATGGTGTGGATGGCTATCGGCATCGCCATCTATTTCCTGTACGGTCGTCACCATTCGAAGGCGGCGGCCTACGAGGCGGCGGGCGGCGCCCGGTAGGCGAGGTCGCCGCAGTGCGGCGGCAGGGTTAACTTTACGCGGCGTCTCCTCTCGGGGGCGCCGCGTCGTTTTCCCCACGGTCCGTGCCTGATCTTCTTGCAGTTCCCGACGCCCGTCGCGCGGCCATCGCCCACCTCGCCACGCACCTGCGTGCGGGCCAGAAGGTCGCGCTCTCCACGCACATCAACGCCGACGGCGACGGATGCGGCTCGGAGTGCGCGCTCGCACGCCTGTTGACCGCGATGGGTGTCGATGTCCGCATCGTGAATCCCACGCCCTGGCCCGCGGCATTTGCCTTCCTGCTCGGCGATGACGTCATCGACGCGAGCGTGCGGGGGGCGGCCGCGCTCAAGGAAATCGATGCGCTCATCGTGCTCGACATCAACGATGTCGGCCGGCTGGGCCAACTCGCCGACGCGGTGCGAGGCCTGAAGGTGCCGCGGCTCGTGATCGATCATCACGTGGCGCAGAAAGACCCTGCGGGGGATGTCGTCGTTGCCGACACGACGGCCTGTGCGACGGGCGAGTTGATCTTCGATGTGGCGACCGTGTTCGGACTGCCGATCACGCCGGCAATTGCGGAGGCCTTGTACGTCGCGCTCCTCACCGACACGGGCGGATTTCGCTTCAGCAACACGTCACCGCGCTGCCATACCATTGCCGGACAGTTGCTCGCCGCGGGAGTGAATCCGGAACAGATCTACCGCCGCGTCTATGCGTCGGTGCCGGTGGGCCGTGTCCACCTGCTGCGTGAGGCGCTCGAGTCGCTGGGAGTGGATGAACCGCGTGGACTCGCGTGGCTCACATTGCCCGCGGGGGCCATCGAGCGCCACGGCGTGAGCAGCGAGGATCTCGACGGCATCGTGGAACATGCGCGCGCAATCGCGGGCACGCGTCTCGCACTCTTTTTCCGTGATCTCGGGCATGGCAAGGTCAAGATCTCGTTCCGCAGCACGGACGTGGATGCAAATGCATTCGCGCGCAACTATGGTGGTGGTGGGCACGTGCGTGCTGCAGGCGCGCTCGTACCCGGTTCGCTGGACACCGTACGGGACAAGGTCCTGGCAGATGCGCGCGCGTTGCTGGCGCCACGCGCCGGCAGCGGGCAGTAGGCGCGCGATGGGACTGCTGCGCAAAGGCAGGACAGACGCGGACACACGAGCGCGGGTGAATGAGGCGCTGGTGCGATTGCGCTCGCTGCTTCCACTCGATGAATGCACGGTGGAACTCTTGAATTACAGTGAAGGCGTGGCGGTCCTGCGCGTGAACGGCGCGTGTCCGCATTGCGAGATGAATGCGCGTACGCTCGTGCATGGGATCGAGGCGCACGTCCGGGGCAGCGTCGCGGAAGTGCGCGAGGTCCGCATCGAAGGGTCCATGACGCTGAGCGGTCAAGGCGGGACGCCGTGACGCAATCGCTGCAGGACCGCATACACGGTGCGCTGCGCGAAGTCCGGCACGCGCGCAGCGGCACCGATGTCCTGACTGCGGAAGTCGTGCGCGATATCGCGACGACTGTCGAAGGGAAGGTCCGTTTCACCCTGCTCGTCGGAGCCGGTGACGATCCCACGATTGTGCGCGACGTGCGACGCGCCGTCGAAAAGGTGCCCGGCGTGGCAGACGTGCGCATTGACGTGAAGGATCCTGCGGAGCCGCGTGCGTCCGCGCCTGCAGCGACTCCCCCAGCCGCACCACCGCCCGCGGGCCCTCGCCCGGGGCGTGCGCTGCCAATGATGGAGCAACCCGCCGCGCCAGCCGCTCGCGTCGCAGCGCAGCAACCGACGTTCTATCCGAATCTCGGCAAGGTCATCGCGGTGAGCAGCGGGAAGGGTGGCGTCGGCAAGTCCACGGTCGCGGTCAACGTCGCGGTGGCACTCGCGCAACAGGGTGCGCGCGTGGGAATCATGGATGCGGACATCTACGG
>JBKJKH010000594.1:0-8162 GCA_046597595.1 Gemmatimonadaceae bacterium | reverse complement strand
CACGCTGAAGCGCCCCCCCACGTTTGACGGCACGTCGAGCGTGACGATGCCATCGCGATCCGCGAGCGCTCGCAGCGCCCCGGCCTTCGGGTCCGTGATGAAGGCGATGTGATCCTTCGCGCCGTCACCCAACTCACCGCGCAGTCGATCCCGCGCGATCAGGAACTGCGACATGGTTTCCGCCGTGCCACCGCTCTTGGACGTGACGACGAGCAGTGTGCGCGAAGGGGACACGCTGTCGAGCACCGCCGAGACGGTGCGCGGATCGACGTTGTCGAGCACGTGCAGGCGCGGAAATCCCTCCCGGCGCTTCGGATCGAGGGCATTCCAACCATACGGGCGCAGTGCCGTGCGCAGGGCGATCGGCCCGAGCGCGGAGCCGCCGATCCCGAGCAGGACGACATCGTCGAAGCGTCCTTTTGCGCGCGCAACGAAGTCTGTGGTCTGCTTGTGCAACGCCGCGTCGCCGGGCAGGTCGAGAAATCCGAGCTCTCCTGCATCCCGGCGTGACTGGAACCGTGCCCGCGCCACCGAGAACCGCTCTTCCGCACGTGCCCACGAGTCCACCGTAATTCCACCGGCGCCCAGCATGTTGGTGTAGTCGATCGTCAGCATGTCAATCGATCCTGACCGTAAGGCCGTCAAAGGCGGGAGAGACGCCGCGGGGCAATTCCGCCTCGAGATCGGCGTGAAAGCTTTCGTGCGTGAGATGCGTGAGATACGTGCGCTCGGCGCCCACGACGGCCGCGGCGCGCACCGCTTCGTGAATGCTCAGGTGCGTGGGATGCTCTGTCCGGAACAGCGCGTTGAGGACCAGCACCTTTACTCCGCGCAGCGCGGCGATCGCAATGTCGGGGAGGGTCTTTGCATCCGTCACATAGCCCAGCGGGCCGATGCGATAGGCGAGCACGGTGACGGGCCCGTGGGGCACCGCGATGGGAAGCACGTCCACTTCCGCGATCTGCACCGGAACGCCGGCTTCGAGCACGCGCGCGTCGCCCTCAGGCTTGGTGGTGCCGGGAAGCGGACGCATGGCCGTGTCGAACACGTAGCGAAACTTCCCCCTGAGTGAGGCAAGCGTTTCCGCGGCGCCGTACATCGGGAGTGGCGCCTCACGCCTCGCCGAGATCGCGCGCACGTCATCGAGACCGTGGGTGTGGTCGGCGTGATCGTGCGTGAAGAGCACGGCGTCCAGGCGGTCGATGCCCGCATTGATCAGCTGCAGGCGAAGTTCCGGCGGGGTGTCGATGAGGAGCTTTGTGCCGGCGTCGGTCTCGACCACGGCGCCGCACCGTGAGCGTTTGTCGCGCGGGTCGGGCGACCGGCACACGGCGCAATGACACCCGATCTGCGGAACACCGAATGATGTGCCGGTGCCGAGGAAGGTGAGCTTCACACCCGCTCGACGCGCAGCGTGTTGGTCGTGCCCGGCGTATCAAAGGGCACTCCGGCAGTCACGAGCACGCGGTCGCCCACCTGCGCCAGGTCCCGCTGCAGCACCGCCTCCCGCGCGAGTACGATCATCTCTTCATACGTGTCGCAGTGTGGCACGAGATGGGGAATCACCCCCCAGACCAGCGCCAGCTGCTGATAGGTGCGCTGCGTATCCGTCAGCGCGAGGATCGGCACACCCGGACGGTGGGCGCTCACCACGCGCACGGCGAAGCCGCTCTTCGTAAAAACGATCACGACCGGCGCGTCGAGCATCCGGGCCGCCGCGACCGTGGCCGCGGCGATGGTCTCTTCGGTCGATACGTTTTCGTCGACGCGCTTCCGCTCGTCGCGCCGCTGCGGCTGCGGATGCGTCTCGACTTCCGTGATGATGCGACGCATTGCCTCCACGGCCAGCCGAGGATAGTTCCCAGACGCGGTTTCGGCGGAGAGCATCACCGCATCCGTCCCGTCCATGATCGCGTTCGCGACGTCGCTCGCTTCCGCGCGCGTGGGGCGCGGGTGCTCGATCATCGACTCGAGCATCTGCGTCGCCGTGATCACCGGGCGGCCCATGCGCTGGGCAATGGCGATGATCCGCTTTTGCGCGAGTGGCACTTCCTCGAAGGGCAGCTCGACGCCCAGGTCGCCGCGCGCGACCATCACCGCGTCCGAGGCTCCGACAATGGTCTCGATGTGCCTGAGCGCGTGGTCCTTCTCGATTTTCGCGACGATCAGCGTGGTTTTCGGCACCAGCTCACGCAACGACGCGATGTCATCCGGCCGCCGCACGAAGCTGAGGGCGAGATAGTCCACTTCGTGCGCCACTGCAAACTCGATGTCGGCGCGATCCTTCTCGGTGATCGACGGGGCCGACACGTTGACGCCAGGCAGGTTGATGCCTTTGTGGCTCGTCAGCGGTCCGCCATGGACCACGCGCGCGGTGACGCGTCCACCGGCAATGTCGAGCACGACGAGCTCGAGCAATCCGTCGTTGATCAGGACGCGGTCGCCTACATGCACGTCCGATGCGAGTGCCTCGTACGTCACAGGGATCTCGCCAGCGCCGGGCGGAGCGCCCTCGTATGCGAGCACCACATCCGTGCCCATCTGCAGCATCACCGGCTCGTGCAGGTCCCCGATGCGGATACGCGGACCCTGCAGGTCGCCGAGGATCGCGATCGGCGCCTTGCGCTCGGCGGCCAGCTCTCGCACGAGGGCAATGGTCGCCGCGTGCTGCGCATGCGTGCCGTGCGAGAAGTTGATACGCGCGACATTGAGGCCTGCGTCCACCAGTGACGCGATTGCCTCGCGGGTGCCCGACGCGGGCCCCAGCGTGCAGACAATCTTGGTGCGGTGATGATGCATGAGAGGCGGCTTACTTCGTGAGTGTCGCCTCACGCTCCAGGACGCGCCGTTTCCCGCCGAGACCGGCGAGCAGCGTGTCCCAGCTCTTCTGGAAGCTCGCGAGGCCATCCGTGAGCAGCTTCGCGGTGACGTCTTCCATGTTCACTCCCGCGAGATGCAGTGCGGCGAAATGCTCGCGCGACGCAACAATATCCTTGTCGATCGTGCGGTGACATTCGCCATGGTCGCGAAACGCCTCCAGGGTCGCCGGCGGCAGTGTGTTCACCGTATCGGGACCGATGAGTTCCTCCACGTACATCACGTCGCGATACGCGGCGTTCTTCGTGCTGGTGCTTGCCCAGAGCGGCCGCTGCACGCGCGCCCCCTTCTTCGCGAGCGCATCCCAGCGACGGCCCGCGAACGTATCCCTGAACAACTGGTACGCGAGTCGCGCGTTGGCGATCGCGGTCTTGCCGCGCAGCGCCAGAATGGCGTCACGGGCGTCCGGAGCCGCAGCTGCAGCAAGCGTGTCGAGCCGCTTGTCGACCTCAGAATCGACACGGCTGATGAAAAAGCTCGCAACCGACGCGAGCCCAGCGATCGCCCCTCCCGCCTTGTCTCTCGCCTCGAGGCCTTCGATGTAGGCGTTGATGACGCGCCGGTGCGCCTCGATGTCGAACAGCAGGGTGATATTGACGTTGATGCCGTCCGCGATCAGCTGCTTGACGGCGGCAGCACCGGCAACGGTCCCCGGCACCTTCACCATCACGTTCGGACGCGCCACCGTTGCCCAGAGTCGCCTTGCCTCGGCAACGGTGGGCTCAATGTCGTCGGCCACGCCGGGCGAGACTTCGATCGAGACGTAGCCGTCCGCCCCCTTTGTTGCCTCGTAGACCGGCATGAACAGGTCGCAGGCTGCGCGTACGTCATCCGTCTCCACGAGCTCGAACAGCTCCGCAGGAGAAAGGTTCGCCGGAGCAGCCGAAAGCTGTGTGTCATAAGCACTTCCCTCTGCCAGCGCTTTCTCGAAAATCGTCGGATTCGACGTCATCCCCGTGACCGCATCCTCCCGGATCCGGCGAGCCAGGTCGCCGTCATGGAGCATGGTCCGGTCTATGTAGTCGAGCCAGATGGACTGGTCGTTTGCGTGCAGCTGCTCAAGTCGGTTGGGAGACATGCCGATGCTCCAGGGTGAGGACAATGCCGCAATGGCTGCCTCGAAAGTTATCACCCGCAGGCGCGGAGCGTCGAGTTGCTCGCCATCGCCCGAAGGAATCTGAGACGCTGGTGGGTCGGTTTGCCCCTGGCCACCCAGCTGACCGTGCTCATCCTCGCCGCGGGTTTCGTGTCCGCGATCGCAGCGCAGGCACTGGCCACCTTCGCGCTCAGCACGCCCATCGCCGGCGTCCACCTGAGCCTGATGCTCTGTTCGGTCCTTACCGTCGTTCTCGTGGTCTCACGACTTGTCACGCGCGGCCTGCACCAGCTGATTGAAGGCGCCCATTCCCTGGTTGCCGGTGAGTACCAGGGAGTCGAGCGCCGCGCGGGTGCGAGTGCGGAAGCGCGGCAGCTCGAGGATGCCTTCGCAATGCTGGCCGAGTCGGTGGCCGAGCGCGAAGCGCTGATGCACAGCGAACTGTTGCAGATGCGCGAAGTCGAGCGGCTGAAGGACGAGTTCATCGCGACGGTAAGTCACGAATTGCGGACGCCGTTGACCTCCGTGCGCGGGGCCCTCGGCCTCGTGCTCAGCGGCGCGCTTGGCGCTGACCTTTCGCCGAAAGCGCGGGATCTCCTGCGCATCGCGCTCTCGAACTCCGAGCGACTCATCCGCCTCATCAACGACATCCTCGACGTGGAGAAGATGGAAGCGGGGCAAATGTCGATGAACCAGCAGCGCTGCGACCTCGATACCATCCTCGCGACCACCGCCTCGGGAGTGCAGGCAGTAGCGCACGACGCTGGTGTACGGCTGATCGTGGAGGGCGACACGACGGTCGCCGTGACAGGAGATGCGGACCGTCTCGTGCAGGTCTTCACGAACCTTGCCTCCAATGCCATCAGGTTCTCCCCGCGTGGCGAGGAGGTTCACCTGCGGGTTGAAGCGCGCGGTGCACAGGTTTCCGTCCACGTCATCGATCGCGGCCCCGGCATCGCGCCCGAGTTCCGCGACCGGATTTTCGGAAAGTTCCAGCAGGCGGAAGCGGCGATGGTTCGACGCCCCGGCGGAACGGGCCTTGGACTCGCGATCGCACGCGCGATCACCGAGTCGCACGGTGGGACGATTCGCTTCGACTCCACCATCGGGGCCGGTACGACGTTTTCCGTGGACCTCCCCTGCCTTGCCGCCCCGCTTCCGATTGCGCGGAATCAGGACTCAGGCCTGCGGATCCTGATTGTGGAACGGGACGATTCGATGCGCAGCATTCTCGAGACGTTGTGCACGCCGCTCGCTGACGTGACAGCCGTGCCCACGGCGCAGGATGCGTTGCTGGCCAGCCGTGGACCTGCGTTCGACGCCATCATCATCGATCCCGCATTGCCCGACATGGAAGGATTCGCGCTCGTCCGACGCCTGCGCGAGCGCCCGGCGTGCGCGGCGGCGCCGGTGCTCGTGTATTCGACCCTCGAGTACTCGACAGATGAGCTGGAGGGTGTGACTCTTTCGCCGTCCCACGCCTTCGTGAAGTCACGGGACCGTGAACGCGACCTCGTCCTGCGGTTGCGCGCCGTGCTGGCGGCGCGGCGCCCGGGGACGATCCGGGCCGCGGCGTGATCCGGCGCGTCACGCTTCCAGGGACTATTCTTACACTTGTGAGCGATACCCTTCCACCGCCAGGTGCCCTGCGCTTCCTCTGTGTAGACGACGAGGAAGACATCCGCACCATCCTGGAGCTCGCGTTGACGCTCGACCCCGGCATCCAGGCGGAGGTTGTCCCGGACGGCGAGACGATGCTGCAGAAGGCGGCCGCGGGCGGCTATGATATGTTCGTCCTCGATGCAATGATGCCGGGCATCGATGGGTACGAGGTCTGCCGCCGGCTCAAGGCCGACGCGGCAACGCGCGACGTTCCGACGGTCTTCCTCACGGCCAAGACGCAACGCGATGAAGTGGATCGCGCCCGATCGCTTGGCGCAATCGCCGTTCTCAAGAAGCCGTTCGACCCGATGCTGATTGCGTCAGAGCTTCGCGAGCTGCTCGGCGACGCCCGCCGCGGCTCACTGTCGCGCTCGGCCTAGGGTCGCGCCGCAAGGCACGTGCGCCACGGGCCTTCCCCGGCGCGCTCGATGAACCGCCGCGCCTCGGCCGTCCTGCCCATTCGCACCAGAGCGCAGCCGAGATACCCCTGCGTGGGTTTGTCGTCTGGCGTCGCCTGCACCGCGCGCGTGTAGAAGCGCCGCGCGAGGTCGTATTGCCCCGACGCGAACTGGGCGGCACCCATCTCCCGCAGGGCGACCACATTCCGCGGCTCGAGACGCAGCGCTGCCTCGGCCTCCCTCCGTGCGCCGCTCAGATCTCCAGACTCGCGTGCGATGCGCGCGAGATACACGTGCGGCATGGCACTCTGCGGATTGTCCCGTGCCGCCTTCTCCAGGCTTCCACGTGCGGCCTCGTACTTTCTTGCAGAATAGAGCTCGACGCCGCGCGCGAGGTCGCCTGAGCCTCCGCCTTGCCGTTGCATCCACCAGAATCCCCCTCCTGCGACAAGCGCCAGGAAGACCAGCGCCGCGACGATCGCCAACGTCCTGCCGCGCGAACTGCCCTGCGCCGACAATGCTGGGGTGATCGGAGTCGGTTCTGTGACGAACGTCGCGCCCTTGCCCTTTGCGGGCTTCGCGGTGACGCCCGGCAGCGCCGGGGCAACGATGGGTGTAAGCCGGCGCTTATCCACGAAATCGGTGGACGCGAGTTGCGGCGCCCGTGGCTTGTCGCCGCGATCTCCCAGTGAGCCCGGTGCCACCGTCGACGTGGCCGCGAAGGGGCGAGTCGCAATCCTCGGCAGCGTTCCGCGGCAGGCGACCTGTCGCAGATATTCCTCGCCGCGATCCCGCGCGTCGTCGTCGAATGGAATCGCGTCGAGGGCGCGCACCATGTCCTTTGTGCTGGCGAATCGCTCCTCCGATTTCTTCGCCAGCGCGCGACCGATCCACGCGACCAGCGCTTCCGGCACTTCATCACGTATGCCGTGCAAGTCGGGGACGGGCGTGAAGAAATGATGATGCAGGATGCCCGGCAACGTCTCGGCATCGAAGGGCACGGCGCCGGAGAGCATCTGGAAGGCAACGACCCCCAGTGAGTACTGGTCACTCTGAGGGCCCACGCGCGTGCCGGCGCACTGTTCGGGACTCATGAAGTAGGGCGTGCCCATTACCGAGCCGCTCGCCGTCAATCCCGCCTCTTCGACAGCGCGCGCAATGCCGAAGTCGGATACGAGCACGCGTCCGTCGCGATCAACGAGGATATTCGCTCCCTTGATATCGCGATGCACGATGCCGCGTTCGTGCGCCGCGGCAAGGGCGGCACTCGCCGAGTGCAGGACGATCAGCACCGCCTCGAGCGGCAAGGCGCCGTTCGCCTTGATCGTATCGTCAATCCCGCAACCTTCCACGAACTTCATCGCCATGTACTGCAGGCCGCCGGCGGAGCCAACCCGATAGACGGGGACGATGTTCGGATGTTCCAGGGACGCGGCGAGACGAGCCTCGCGCTTGAAACGCTCGGCAATATTGGGCGTGATCGCCATCTCGGGCGGCAGCACCTTGAGGGCCACGACACGACGCAGCTCGACCTCGCGCGCCTTGTACACGATGGCCATGCCGCCGCGACCGAGTTCCTTCTCGACGTCGTAGTCCGCCACAAGCGCCGCCTTGAGCTGCTCGAGCAGGGCGTCCCTCGGCGGCGCGGGCGTCATCACCGTCGCGGCGCCGGGATCGGTGACCTGTGCGCCGCAACTGAGGCAGAAACGCGAGCCTTCGGGAACGGCGATCCCGCACTTGTCACAGGTCATGGCGAAGATGCTCCTCTATTACGCCAGAAACGTCAAGGCTTCGCGTCCACTTTCTTCTTTCGGCGCGGGACCATCATCGTCCCCCTGCACTTCGGCGCGCCACATTGGCACCCGTAGAGTCGCTCCTGCCACTTGTCGTCTTTCGGGTTCGCGCTGCGGTCGAACTTGTAATCATACACGAGCTCCTCGCCCTTTTCGATGGTGCGCTTGGTCTCGATGTAGATGCGGCCGTCATAGTCCACCGTGATGCAGTTCGGCGCACACGAGTGGTTGATGAACCGCGCATCGTTGCCCTCGAACTCCGCGTCGAGAATGTGCTTCTTGTCGATCGTGAAGAGGGTCGTGTAGTGCGTCTTGCTGTGCTTGTCCTCGGGATAG
>JBKJKH010000400.1:0-4555 GCA_046597595.1 Gemmatimonadaceae bacterium | reverse complement strand
TGGTCGCGGGTGCGACCGACGTCCGTGCGGCCAAATACATGGACGACGATCTCGTCTCCCGACACTTCCATGGGGATGCGGTGGTGAGGATCGGACAATCGGGGGGAGGTCACGCGTCAGCGGCGAAGAGAGTCAACGGCCGGCACATGCGCCGCTCGTCAGGAAACTTGCGAGCAATTCGGCGTCCTTCATCCCATCGGACTGAGACGCCAGCTCTCGCAGCGATACACACGCGAGACTCTCCCGCTGTGTGTTGTAGAGCGCCACCGCCCGGGTCACCTTCGCCTCGAAGATGTCCTTCGGGTTGGAGAGCCTGGGCATGAGCGCGTCGATTCGGGGAATCGCGCGCCCAGCCGTCTCCTGATCACCCTCTGATTCTGCCAGCCGGCGAATCTTAGCAAGGTCAGACGCGAAGCTCGTGGTAGTAACAGGCGTGGAAGAAGGCGTACTGCCAGACGACGAAGTGCTTGTTGCCGCGGGTCGTGAAGAGGCGACTGGGTCGCTCTTCGTGCCCGCAGGCTCGACCGCCGGTGCACCCGCTGGGGGCAAGGTAGTCTGTGACTGTTGAGACTGCCGGGTGGTGTCTGCCGTCACCGCCGGAGGCGTTGGAGGCCGGGTCGCGAAATACCCGCCAGCCGCGAGGGCCAGAACGACCGCCGCCGCTCCTGCTATTAACGGCGTCCTGCTCTTTTTCGTTTCGACCGCCGGGGGGGCTGAAACCGCCCCCTGCTTCAACGTCCCACCCGCTCCCGCTGGCGGGCTGGCGCTGGCCACGCGCGTCGGCGGCACCACCGGTGCCCCGATGACCTGCGTGCCCTGTTCCGTGAGCGTCTCGGGCATGTCGAGGACTGCGGTCGCGAAATCGTGACCAAACTTCGCCGAATTCGTGTAGCGGTCCTTCGCCGAACGGGCGAGCGCCTTGTCGAGGACATCCTGGAGCGCCTGCGGCCATTCCACGTGCGAGTGCATCTCGGCGAGCGTGCGGGGACGATCTGTCAGCCGCATGATCATCGATTCCTGCACGGTCTCGCTGGGAAAAGGCAGCTTTCCCGTGAGCATGTTGAAGCCGACCAGGGCCAGGGAATAGATGTCGCTGCGCCCGTCAAGCGCGTCGCCGGCGAGCTGCTCGGGGCTCATGTACTCCGGCGTGCCGACGACAAGGCCCGTCTTGGTCACCTTCTGGTTCTCGGCGTTGCCCGCCTTGGCGATACCGAAGTCCACGACCTTGACCAGATCGGCGCTGTCGCGACCGCGCGTGATCATGATGTTGTCGGGCTTCAGGTCGCGATGGACGATGCCGAGATCGTGTGCGGCGGCCAGCGCCTCTCCGCACTGCCGCATGATGTCACCGGCGCGGCGCGGAGGCAGTGCACCGTGGGTCTCGATGACCTTGGTGAGAGCATCCCCCTCCACGTATTCCATCGCCAGGTAGATGATCCCGTCAGGCGTCTCGCCAAAGTCGTAGATCGCGGCGACGTTCGCGTGGTTGATGCGGCTTGCGTTCGACGCTTCACGATTGAACCGGGAAATTGCGTCGGGATCCTGCGTCATCCCCGGGTTCATCACCTTGACGGCGCTCTTGCGGCCCATCTTCACGTGTTCGGCGAGGTACACCTGACCCATGCCGCCCTCGCCCAGCTTCTTCACGACGTGATAGCGGTCGGCGATGATCGTGCCCACCAGGTCGCCCGTCACGTTTTTCGCGCGCAGCGTCGTCCCGTCGCTCGGGCAGAATCGCTGCTCGAACGGGTATTCGTTGCCGCATTGCGGACAGGTCTTGGTGACCGCGCCTGTGGACGCCGTTTCGCTCACTGCATACCCGGTTAAAGACTCTCGACGCGCATGATCTGGTCGCCGATCAAGATACGCATTCCCTTCTTCAATTCGCGCTCCCCACGTACGGCAAGCGCCACCCCGTTCCGGCTTCCCGCGTCGTCCACGAAGAAATCGTGATCTTCCGATTTGATCTCGGCATGCCGGCCGCTCATCGTCTGGTCATAGGGGAACACCCAGTCTCCGTGCTCCCGGCCCAGCATGACGTTCCGCCCCGGCGACAGGTGAAACGAGTCGCGCACGCTCCCGTCGCTCCGGAGTTGCGCGAGCACCGAAATATCGGCCGACGGAGTGAGCGATCCGAGGCGCCGCGTGGCGTCCGCCTCCGGTGGATGAGGCCCCGGGTAGCCGAGCCTGCGGAAGCGCAGCAGCTGCGAGCCGACGAGGATGATGTCGCCATCCATCAGCCGCGCCGGCTGCTCCAGAAAGAACCAACTTCCGTTGCGGGAGCCGAGATCGCGAAGCGTGAGCTGGCCGTCACGCCACGAGAGCTGCGCGTGAATGGGGGACATGTATACGTCGTCCCTGAAGCAGATGTCACCATCCGTGCGCCCGACCACCGTCTCGGCCCTGTCGAGCGTGTACGTCTGCGCGGAGTGGCCGTCGTCGTCGAGCAGGGCCAGGCGGGGGCCGACCAGTCGTGCTGCGGCGGAAAGCACTGCGGTTCCGGCAGCCGCCTGCTGCCGCTCGTTCGACATCGGTGTCCGGGCGAGCCGCCCGCCGCAGTAGGGGCAGAAAGGAAGCCCGATATCGGCCGGACTCGAACAGTGCGGGCAGTTTGCGGTTGGCTTTCCAGCCGGCGCTCCAGCCGGCGCTCCAGCGGACGGCACTCCAGCCGCCGGCGCTGATGCGGCAGGAGCGGGCACCACCGACGCAACGGACGCAGAGCTCGCGCGCGCTGCGACGGCAGCGGCAAACGGGCTCTGATAGCCGACTGATCCAGCAGGTACGACACGCGCCGCGGACGGGCTCAGGGGCTTCCCACAATCGAGACAAAAACGGGAATCGTCCTCGTTAGCCCGCCCGCAGAAGGCGCAAGAAGTCACGCAAAAGCCTCCAGGGGTGCAACGCTGGGCGCGAATATAGGATTCGCGCTCCAGAGGGTCAAACAAAGGTATGACTTAACCCATATCGATGTAACGACCTGGAGGCCCTGACGCTGCGAATGGCCCGCACCCCCTTTTAGCTTCCGACGCATGGCTCAGATTTCAGGCTGGCGGTTTGCGGCCCTCCTCGCATTGGCCGCTGGCTGCTCAAGCCCGGCGTCATTTCCGTCTGCGGCGCCCGTTCCGGTCAAGAACCCCGAACCGGACATTACGCCGCTCCCCAGTGGGCGTCAGCCTGCCTTCCCGCCGATTCCGCGTGTCACCGGGCCGGTTGCGGTTCGGATAGTCTACCCCTCGGCAAACGCGCTTCTTTCGGTGCGTGATTCGAATTTCCTGCTCGGGTCCGTCGGCAGTGGCGACGCGACCCTGACCATCAATGGAACCCCGGTCCGGGTGGAGCCCAACGGCGCATTCATCGCGTGGCTGCCTGTTCCGCCGCGCGACGCGCCGCGCTATGACCTCGTGGCTGTTGCGGGTGCCGATACGCAGCGCGTCGCGCATCCCATTCGGTACGCGGCAGCCAGTGGGCCGCTGCCACTCGAGGGAGTTCTCGTCATAGATCCAAAGTCCGTGCTTCCGGCGACGCGCCTCGCATTCCGGGACGACGAACCCATTCGCGTCGGAGTGCTCGCACCGGCCAATGCGAGCGTCACCTGGCGCTCGCCAACAGCGACGCGGTCGCTCACGGCGAATGGTGATTCCTGGAGCGTCAGTCTTCCCGCGCGGTTGCTGCGTGGTGAGTCGGAGATCGTGGTCTCGCGCGGAACCGACTCGGCGCGAGTGACCGTCGCGCGCGTCATTCACCCCGACTCGCTTCCCGTCCTCTCTCTCGGCGATTCCACGCCAGCGGCGGCTCCGGACAGCGACCGCGTCATTCACGGCAGGCCGACGCCCGGCGAGACTTACAAGTGGTTCCTGCTCCCGCGTACCCGGCTGCGCGCGACCGGCCAGGTGCCCGGCTACACGCGCGTCCGGCTGGACCAGGCGCTCGAAGTGTGGATTGCATCGGGCGATGCGGTGCCGCTCGCCGACGATCCCATGACGCTGACGCGCGCTGTCGCCTCGTCGGGCCGCGTGCGCGTGTCGCCGTACGGCGCGGATGTCGTCATCCCTGTCACGCGCCCTCCGGCGTATCAAGTGGAGGAGCGGGGGTCCGACATCGTCCTCACCCTCTACAACACCGAGGGCACGGGGGATCGCACGCGCTATCCAGGGACGGAGCATTTTGTGCGCACCGTCGAGTGGACACAGGAAGCGAGCGATCGCGCAGTCTACACGATCAGGCTGGCGCGTCCCGCGTTCGGGTATCATGTGCTCTGGGAGCGCAACGCGCTGGTACTGCGGGTGCGACGGCCGCCAGCGATCGCGAATCGTGGACGGCCCCTGGAAGGATTGCTCATCGCGGTTGATCCGGGACATCCACCGGCCGGCGCCACTGGTCCCACCGGATTGTATGAGGGGGATGCGGTCCTCGAGGTAGGCAGGATCCTGCACGATCTTCTGGTCGAGCGGGGCGCGCGTGTGCTCATGACGCGCACGACGAAGGACACGCTTTCGCTGGCTGCGCGTCCGATCATGGCGCGCCGTGCTGATGCGCACGCGCTGGTATCCATCCA
>JBKJKH010000053.1:0-3182 GCA_046597595.1 Gemmatimonadaceae bacterium | reverse complement strand
GTGTTCACTTGCCCACTCGGCGCCGAGGAGCCTATCGTATGCACATGGCGACACTGTTACGCCGATGGACGGTGGACGAAGTGCTGGCGATCCCGGACGACGGGAAACGCCGCGAAGTCATCGATGGCGAGTTGTTCGTGAGTCCCGCGCCCACGCTCGTGCACCAGCGCGTCCTCTCGATACTCCACTATCGAATCCGCGAATACCTGCTGGCGCATCCGGCCGGTGAAATCTTGACTTCACCGGCAGACATCGTGTTCGACCGGGAGACGCTCGTCCAGCCCGACATATTCGTCGCTCCGCTCGTCAATGGCCGCCGGCCGTCGAGCTGGAAGGACATCCGGCATCTGCTGCTCGCAATCGAGGTCCTTTCGCCGAGCACGGCGCGTCTCGACCGCGTCCGCAAGCGTGAGCGGTATCAGCGCGCAGGTGTCCCGGAGTATTGGATTGTCGATCATGACGCGCGCGCGATCGAACGTTGGCGACCGGAGGACGAGCGCCCCGAAATCCTCGCCGAGCGGATCGAATGGATTCCGGCGGTCGACGTACCGCCGGCCGAGGGGTTGGTGATCGCCCTCGCGGATTTCTTCGAGGAGGCGGTCGGCGATCTGGAGTGATGCCGGCCGCCCGCTGTTGCTCCGGTTTGAAACCGAGCTACTGAAGGACTGAGGCACTGATCACTCCCGACTTCTCTCACGTCATATCCACTGCGAGCGTGCCGTGAGCACGCGCCTTAGACAAACGTCACCCCGAGCACATCGTCCCGCCTCGCCAGCGACGCCTTCACGATCTCGAACTGCCGCGACGGCCCGATGATCTTGAGCTCGAACACGCGGTCCTCGCTGTGATCGTACGCTTCCACCCCACGCACCCGCAGCCCGTCCTCGCGCAACACGTCCTCGATCGTTTCCCACGGAGTGCCCGACCGCACCCGAATCGTGGCGATCATCTCGCGCCGCACGCGCAGTAGCCGATGTTCAATGTTGCCGAGCCCCGCGAGCACCAGCGTCACGATCGCGCCCGCGAGGAGTGCTTCGACGAAGTATCCCGCACCGATCGCGAGGCCCATCGCCGCAACAACCCAGATCGTCGCCGCCGAGGTGAGGCCCACGACCGTCCCGCGCGCCTGCATGATCGTTCCGGCGCCGATGAAGCCGATCCCCGAAATCACCTGCGCCGCGAGACGCGCTGGATCGCCGCGAATGCCTCCAGGTCCCGCAAGGTTCACCGAAAGATCCATGATCAGGGTGGAGCCAACGCAGATGAGGATGTTCGTGCGCAGCCCCGCCGGCTTCCCCGCGATCTGTCGCTCGAGGCCCACGGCACCGCCGAGCAGCACGGCGAGCAGGAGCTTCATCAGGAGATCCAGCCGGAGCGCACTCACCATGTGCGCATTGTCGAACTGGATGATGGATGCGAAATGGATCATAGTAATCCCATGCGCTCCTTGGCTGCCGTCAGGGTCTGCGATGCGATTGACTGTGCGTGCGCCGTGCCTGCCGCGAGCGCTTCGGTCACGACAGTGGGATGTGCCGCGAGTTCTGCAGCGCGTGTCCGGATTGGCGTCAACTCCAGCATCATGTTCTCGTGCAGCACTTTCTTGCAGTCGATGCAACCCCAGCCAGCGGTGCTGCACTGGACCGCGACATGCTCGACCGTCGCCGGGGGGCTGAACGCCTTGTGCAGGTGATAGATGTTGCAGACCTCGGGCGTGCCCGGATCGGTCTTTCTCACGCGCTTGGGGTCCGTCATCGCGGGGCGAAGCTTCTGCCACACGGCGTCCGGCTCTTCGAGCAACCCAACGGTGTTGCCAATGGACTTCGACATTTTTGCCTGGCCGTCGAGCCCCATGATGCGGCGCGTCGGTGTCAGCAGCGGCTTGGGCTCGGGAAAGAACTCCTCGCGCACTTCACTGCCGTCTTCGCCCACAGTCCCCGTCAGCCTGCCGAAGCGGGCATTCCAGCGCCGCGAGATTTCGCGTGACAACTCGAGATGCTGGACCTGGTCCTCTCCCACTGGAATGAGTTCGGCGCGGTACAAGAGTATGTCCGCCGCCTGCAGCACCGGATAGTTCAGTATTCCGGCAGGGACGCTTTCCTGCCGCTGCGCCTTCTCCTTGAACTGCGTCTGCCGCTCGAGCTCACCGAGTGGTGTCACCGTGTTGAAGATCCACGCCAGCTCGGTATGTTCCGACACGCTCGACTGGACAAACACCGTGCACTGCGCGGGGTCGAGCCCGGAGGCAAGCAATCCCGTCGCCATCTCGCGCGTACGGCGGCGAAGATCATCAGGCTCGTACGGCACCGTGATCGCGTGATAGTCCACGACACAGAAAATGCATTCGCGCGGGTACTGTTCCTGCAGCGCTACCCAGTTCTTCACCGCCCCCAGGTAGTTGCCGATATGCAGTTCCCCGGAGGGCTGAATCCCGCTGAAAATCCGTGACATCCCCGCAAGCTAGGACTGCCGTGGACGCGTCGCAACGCGCGGCGGCACCTCGCGACCGCGACCTGCTGTCTGCCTGCGTCGCCGGCGCCATCCGCGCGGCCGAAGTCGTGCGCGCGGCGGCGGCCACCACCTCATCCCTCGACTGGCGGGAGAAATCCCGTTCCGATTTCGTGACCGAGGTGGATGAGAAGGCCGAGCGGGCACTCTCCGAGGCCATTCGCGCCGCCATCCCCGGGGCGCTCATCGTGGGTGAGGAGCTGGCTCCCGAACTCCCCCCGGCGACGGACGCGCCCGTCTTTGTCGCTGACCCACTGGATGGCACCACAAACTTTCTGCACGGATATCCCTGGTATGCCGTGTCCATCGGCGCCATGCTCGCAGGCGAATTGCGCGCGGGAGCGGTCCTGAACGTCTCCACGGGCGAGATGTTCACGGCGACACTCGGCGGCGGCGCGAGGAGGAATGGACAGCCGATCACCGTGTCGCAGGTGACTGAACCGCGTCGGGCACTGCTCGGCACGGGCTTTCCCTTCAAGCACCCCGACCTGATCGCGCCCTATCTGGAAACGCTGCCTCGACTGCTCTCGGGAACATCAGGAATCCGTCGCGCCGGCTCCGCAGCGCTCGATCTTGCGGACGTTGCCTGCGGGCGCTTCGATGCGTTCTGGGAATTGATGCTCGCGCCGTGGGACGTGGCGGCGGGAATTCTCCTGGTGCGCGAAGCGGGTGGCGTC
>JBKJKH010000642.1:0-4565 GCA_046597595.1 Gemmatimonadaceae bacterium | reverse complement strand
TCACATCCCCCAGCGCGACCGGTCGCGCGCGGCAGTAATGGCCGACTCGAACGCAGCGACCATCGCCCGCTCGGAAAACTCTCGCGCCACGCGTACGCGACCGGCATTGCCCATCGCCAGCCGGCGTTCCTCGTGACCGAGCAGCGTGGCGAGTGCCGATGCAGTGGCAGGTGCGTCACCGGACGGCAGGAGCTGCCCCGTGATGCCGTCGGCGACATAGTGCTGCGCCAACGCCGTGCGGTCAGCGAGCACCGGAATGCGCAGCGCCATGAGGTCGAGATAGGCGTACGACGCGTCATCGTAGTCGGCCACGACCCAGCCGATATCCGCAGCACGCAGGATCGCAAGTTGGTCGTCCCGATCGCCGAGGAAGCTCACGCATCCGCCGATGCCCAGCGACGCGGCGTGCATGCGCAGGTCTTCCGCATCCGATCCTACTCCAACCACTGCGAGACGGAGCTCGGGATGACGGGGCGCGAGAAGCGACATCGTACGGAGGACGGTTGGCGTTCGCGCACCCGCGGCGCGATCCACGATGCAGACGATGAGGCGCCCTGCGCCCGCGCCAACCAGCGCATTCCGAGGGACGGGGCGTACGTCGTCGTATTTTTCGACCGGTACGCCGAGGTCCGCGACCACGGGTTCGAAGACGCGCTTGGGGAGCACGGCGCGCTGGGCCTCGACCGCGTCGCTGAAGATGAAGCCGGTCGCGGCCATGCGCGATGCCGTCTTGCCGCCGGACGTCAGTTCGAGCTTCTCGCCCGCGCGCACGCGACGGAGCACCGCCCCCCGCCCTGCGAGGCGCATGGCGCCGGCCGCAACCGCGTGTTCGCGGTCGCCGTGCACGAAGACCACTTCGACGAAGTGCTCGTTCAGGACCTTGCGCAGCCGGAAGCTCTGGACGAAGCCGGAATTATCCGTCGGCAGCGCGATGACGTCGAAGGGCGCGCGTGCCAACCTCCGCTCGACGACGCTGTCGGCGGCGCAGACGAAGGTGACCTGATAGCGATCCGCGAGAGCAGCCCCAACGCTCGCGAAAGCACGAGCGCTGCCCGACCACTCGGCGGCGGAATAATAAAAGAGTACGCGCATGGTGTAGCGAAGCTAGCGAAAGTAGCGGCGCAGCGAAGCGGCCGGGAGGAGCGCTGACGGCGGCATCACGGCGCCGCCGGCGCGCCTTCGCTCGAGCCCACCTGCATTCCGTGCAGCCGTGAATACAGCCCACCCAGTCTCAACAACTCAGAATGCGTGCCGCGCTCCACGATGCGTCCGCGCTCCATCACCAGAATGAGTGAAGCGTGCACAACCGTAGAGAGGCGATGCGCGATGACAAAGACCGTCCGTCCTGCGAGCAGGCGATCGATCGCTTCCTGCACCAGGCGTTCGCTTTCGGTGTCAAGCGCCGACGTCGCTTCATCAAGTATCAGCACGGGAGGGTCTGTGAGCAAAGCGCGCGCGATGGCGAGCCGCTGCCGCTGGCCCCCGCTCAGCCGTGTGCCGCGCTCCCCAAGCATGGTCGCGTAGGCGGAGGGGAGCTCCATAATGAACTGGTGTGCGTTTGCCGCTCGCGCGGCCGCCTCGACCTGCGCGTCGCTGAACTTTCCCGCCGCGCCGTAGGCAATATTGTTGCGCACGGTGTCGTTGAAGAGCACCGTATCCTGGCTCACGATGCCCGTGAGCGCACGCAGGGAAGGCAGCGTGAGGTCGCGGACATCGACTCCGTCGAGCAGGATGCGTCCGTGTGTGGGCTCGTAGAACCGCGGAATGAGATCCACGAGCGTGCTCTTGCCCGCGCCGCTCGGACCGACCAGCGCGATGACGTCGCCGCGGCGCGCCTCGAACGAGATGTCCGTGAGCACCGGTTCGTCGCCATAGCTGAACGCGACGCCTTCGAACTCGATGTCGCCCTTCAGGCTATCGGGCTGCCTCGTCCCATGATCGGTCGATGCTTCGGTTGGTGCATCGAGAATCTCGAAGAGGCGGTCGCCCGCCGCGAGGGAGGCCTGCGCGGTCGTTGGTACCTGTGAGAGCTGCTTGAGGGGTTGGAGCAGGCGCATCACCAGGATCATGAAGGTGATGAGCGTGGAGCCTGTCAGCGTCTGGTCGATCAGCACCTGTCGCGCGCCCAGCCACAGGATGATGATGGCGATGCCGGTGCCCACCGTTTCGGTGAGCGGTCCCGATGCGTAATACAACGCATTCATGCGCGACATCTCGCGCGCATACCGATTGCTCGCCTCGACGAACCGTGCCTCTTCGTACCGCTCGCCGCCGAACGCCTTGACCAGCCGGATGCCCGTCACGGCTTCCTGGACCACACTCGTCATGTCGCCGAACTGATTCCCCAGCCGGCGATGCCCTCGGCGCAGGCGCCGGAGCAGTGGCTGCAGCGCGCCGATGAGGAGGGGGACCGTCACGAACGAGATGAGCGTCAGTTTCCAGGAAATTGCCAGCAGCGCCACAATCGTTGCGAGGACCTGTGCCCCTGCCTGGATGCTCGTCGTCACGGCCTGCGTAATCACCTGCTTGGTGGTCGTCGTATCCGTGAGGACGCGCGTCAGGATCTGGCCGGTTTTCGTGCGCGTGAAGTACGCGAGTGGCAACCGCTGGAGGTGGCGGTACACCGCATTGCGCAGGTCGCGCGTGATGTACTCCTGGAGCTTCGCGCCGAGCTGGTTGCCGTACCACGCGATGAGGTTCTTCAGCCCGACGGCGACAAGGATGACGATGATGATGTTGCGCAGCGACACCATCTTGTCGCTCTCATCCAGGAATGCTCCGATCAGGCGATCCTGCAGCGCGGCAATCGGCCCCGTCCTGCTGCTCGTCCCGAACAGGGCGTCGAGAAACGGGATGAGCAGGGTGAAGCTGAAGACGTCGAGTATCGCGGCGACGACATTCGCGATGACCGTCCCCGCCATCCGCCAGCCATGCGGACGGAGAAATCCGAGGAGCCTGCGGAAGGTCACGCCGGCGTGAGGAGCGCGACGGGAAGGATGACTTCCTCGGGTGTCACTCCACCGTGCAGGAACGACCCGCGGTAGCGGCTCTGGTATTCCCGGAGCTTTGTGGGATAGACGAAGAAGGTATCACCGGCGGCAAAGAGCGCGTGTCGATCGCCGGCGCCTTTCGGCAATCGGAGCGCATCCTCCCGCGGGAACATCAGCGCGTGCTCCGGACGCTCGGCGCGCAGGTCCTCACCGAACTTGTACCGCAGGTTCGCCGTGGCGTCGCGCTTGGCAAACACCGTCGCGGGCGTCTGGCAATGGATGGAGCCGTGGTCGCTGGTGATGACCACCGGAATGCGACGCCGGTGCGCCTCGCGCAGCACAGAGCGCAGCGCCGAGCGCTCGAACCACTGCTTCGTGATCTGGCGGAGGGCGATCTCGTCGCGCGCCATCTCGTAGAGAATTGCCGATTCGCTGCGACCGTGCGTCAGCAGGTCGACGAAATTGAAGACGAACGCGCTCACCCCTTCTGGCGCGATCGCGCTCGACATGTGCCGTTCCAGATCGTCGGAGTCGTGCGCACTCGAGATCTTGTGGTAGCGGACGGGCGTTGGCTTGCCGCGGAGGTTCAGCAGGTTCGCTTCGAGCAGTCCTGCCTCGTGCGCGTTCAGGGATTCGTCGTCCCGTTCACCCCACCAATGCGGAAAGCGCGCGGCGATCTCCGCGGGGAAGAGCCCCGCAAAGAGCGCGTTGCGCGCATAGGGTGTGGCAGTGGGCAGAATGGAAAAATAGTGCGTCGTCTCGACGGAGAAGTCGTTCGCCAGGAGTGGCTCGAGCACGCGCCACTGGTCGAGCCGCATGCAGTCCACGACGATGAACGCGACCGATGGTGCCCGGTCGAGCACAGGGAGCACGAACTCCTCAACGACGTCCACGGAAAGCGGAGGGCGGTCGCCACCGAGGTCTGCAAGCCACTCGGGATAGGCGGTCTTCATGTAGTCGGCGAATTCGCGATGCATGTCCGGGTAGAGCGAGCGCAGTGACTCGTAGAGTCCGGTCTCACCCGCCGCCGCGAGCTCCACATCCCATTTCATCATCTCGGCGAAGCGTTCGACCCAGGCGCGCCAGTCGATGATGGCACCACGCTCCAGCTCGAAGGCGCGATAGCGGGTCACGAACTCGCGCGACAGCGCCGCGCGGCGGATGCGCGGCCCGTCGAGAATGCGCGTGATCACCGACAGCACCTGCCGTGGATTCACCGGCTTCACGAGGTATTCCTGCACGTCCACGCTCAGCGCTTCCCTGAGAATGCCGTCGTCCTCGCTCTTGGTGACCATCACGACAGGCAGGAGCGGGGAGATCTCGCGCAACTCACGAAACGTCTCCAGGCCCCGCTTGCCGGGCATCTGCTCGTCGAGCAGCACGAGATCGAAGGGCCGCCGCCGGAGCATCTCGATGGCGTCCTCCGCGTTCGTGGCGGCTTCGACGTCGAACCCGCGATCGCGCAGGAACACGCGGTGGGACTCGAGCAGTTCCGCTTCGTCGTCCACCCAAAGGATGGACTTCCTCGGCTGTGGCATGTGTAGCGAAGGTAGCGAGGGTGGCGAGGCAGCGCAG
>JBKJKH010000336.1:0-2667 GCA_046597595.1 Gemmatimonadaceae bacterium | reverse complement strand
GTCATGGTATTGAGCGTAAAGCCGCTCACCCACATGATGAAAAAGGCCGAGATGATGCTGATGGGCAGCGCCAGACCCGTGATCACGGTCGAGCGCCAGGAGTTCAGGAAGAGAAAGATGATCGCGATCGTGAGGGCGGCACCGAGGACGATCGTGAGTTCGACGTCGGCGAGTGCCTCACGAATTCGCCGCGAGTCATCGCGGATGATCGTGAGCTTGACGTCGCCTGGCAGCCGCCGTTCGAGTCCGACGATCGCGGCGCGCACGGAGTCGGAGACCTCGACCGTATTGGCGCCGGAGATCTTGAGCACGTCGACCGAGATTGCCCGATTGCCTTCGATCTCGGCGTGACTGCGCCGGTCCGCCTCGCCGTCAATCACGTTGCCGACGTCCCCTACGCGAATCGGCACACCGGCGCGTGTGGTGACGACGATATTCTCGAATGCCTGCGGATCCACGATCCGGCCGGTGACCCGCACGAGGCGTTCCGTGGTTCCGCGATTGATCCGTCCCGCCGGCACATCCTGGTTCTCGCGCTGGAGTGCGGCGGACACCTGTACCGGACTCACGCCGTAGGCGCGCATGGCGTCCGGATCAAGCTGCACGCGGATGACGCGGGCGCTGCCGCCGCTCTGGCTGACCGAGCCGACACCGGGCACAGCCTGGAGCCGCGTGAGGATGGTCTCGTCGGTGAGGTCGCTGAGCTCGCGCACGGGGCGTTCGCCGCTCTGCACCGCGATAGTGAGGATCGGGCTTTCGTTCGGATCGAAGCGCTGGATGATCGGGTCTTCGATGTTCGGCGGCAGGCCGCGCCTGATGCGCGCGACCTTCGCCATCACTTCCTGCTGTCCCTCAAGCACGTTGACGCCGAGGTTGAACAGGACGCGCACGTTCGCCGACCCCTGTTGCGACGAGGAGCTGACTTCCTTGACGCCCTGCGTCGTATTGACGGCTTCCTCGATCGGGCGCGCAACCTCGAGTGCCATCGTTTCCGGTGACGCACCGGGATACGCGATACTGACCGATACGACTGGGTACGTCACGTCGGGGTACTCGTCGATCGCGAGGCGCTTGTACGCCACGATGCCGAGAACGACCAGCGTCACCATCATCATCGTCGCGAAGACGGGACGGCGAATGGAGACGTCGGAGAGAATCATGGGGTTTTCCTCTGCGCCTCGGGACCTGCTGCACCCGGCGCGCGTGGGGCTCCGGGCGCGCGAGCACCGCCGCCTGGTCCGCGGGAGCCGCGTTCGCCGATGATCTCGACCTTCATGCCCCGGCCCACGCTGCCGACGTTCCCGACGATGATCCGGTCGCCATCGCGCAGCCCGTCGACCACTTCTGCGATGCTGCGGGCTTCATCGATGATGCCCAGTGTCACGGGCGCCTGTGCGACGACGCCTCCGCTCTCGATGCGATAGACGTAGGCATGTCCGTCATCTGCCGCCTGACGAATGCCGGGTGTTGGCACGAGGAGTGCGCCCGCGGCCGTTCGACCGATGATACGACCTGTCGCGAACGTGTTTCCGCGCAGCACGCCTCCGGGATTGGGGACCTGCACAAACACCGTCAGGGAGCGCGTCGTCGGATCGACGGTGGGAGACACGCGCGCCACCGTACCTGAAAGCGCGCGACCATCCGCGATGAACTCGACGCGCTGGCCTTCCTTGACCGAAGATCCCTGGCGCGCCGGCAATGCGGCTGCAAGCTCGAGCACGTCGTTGCGGACGAGCGTGAACATCGCCGCACCCCGCGCGACGTGTTCGCCGTTCTGCACAAGGCGCTTTTCGATAACCCCCGTCGCGGGTGCAAGCACGCGTGTATCGCCCAGCAGCGAACGTGCGGCGTTGATGCGCGCATCCGTCGCGGCGAGGCGAGCGCGACTTGCCGCGACCGCCTGTTGCGACGCGCGCAGGGCCGATTCCGAAATCGCTCCAGCCTTGAACAACTCCTGTGATTGCTCATGGCTCCACGTTGCCGTCGCGAGCTCACTGCGCGCGGCGGCGCGATCGGCTTCGGCGCTCTGGGCGCCGCTGCGCTGTTCGCTGGCCTCGAACTGCGCCAGCACTGCACCGCGCGCCACACGCTGGCCTTCGCGCACGTTCACGGCGGTGAGGTCGCCCTCCAGGCGCGCGCGAACATTGATCGTCTCTACAGGGCGCAGGTCGCCGGTGACAGGGACGGCGGCATCGATGGTGCCACGTGAGATCGTGGCGACGTCGGTCGCCGCGAGGACAAGGGCCATTCCTCCGCGTGCCCCGGCGCCTCCACCGGCCGGGGCACCACCGCGACTGCTCGCCGCACCGGCGGGGGTGCTCCTTTCGCCAGCGGCACCGCGAGACGGCGTGCCAGACGGCGCTCCGCCGATTCGGGCAGGATCACCCGCGCCGGCCGCTCGTGCTTCGGGAGTGCTGCCCTTGTCACCGGAGCACGCGGCGAGGAGCAGCGTACCGGCGAGGAGCGAGAGGAACGGAAGCATGTTACGGTGAGGAGGTCTGGCCACGAACGGCTGGTGCTTGAGTGAGGCGGGGCGGCGCGATGCCGGAAGGCGGCAGGGGAATGGGGCGACCTTCGGCACGCGCGAGTTCCGCGTACGCGAGGTAGAGGTCGAATACCGACCGTGCCTCGTTCGACTCGGCGGTGAAGAGCGCAACCTGCGCATCT
>JBKJKH010000332.1:0-4786 GCA_046597595.1 Gemmatimonadaceae bacterium | reverse complement strand
CGTGCATACCGGCCAGCACTACGATCCGCAGATGTCGGGTGACTTCTTTCGCGACCTCGGCATTCCGGACCCCGATGACCATCTCGAAGTGGGACCCGGCACGCACGCGACACAGACGGCGCGCATCATGGAGGCGTTCGAGCCGGTCCTCATCGCACGCCGACCATCATGGGTGGTTGTCGTCGGTGACGTGAATTCCACGCTCGCCTGCGCGCTCGTTGCCTCCAAGTTGCGCGAGTCACTCGGCACGCGCCTCGCGCACGTGGAGGCCGGACTCCGGAGCCACGACTGGCGCATGCCGGAAGAGGTGAATCGCGTCCTCACCGACCGCCTCGCCGATCTGCTCCTCCTTTCGTCGCGGGATGTGCTGAAGAATCTCCAGGCCGAAGGGCTCGATGAGGCGAAGGTTCGTTTCGCCGGCAACGTGATGATCGATACGCTGCAGGCGCAACTGCCCGCAGCGTTGTCGTCGGGAGTCCGCGCGTCGCTCGGGATCTCCGAAGGCCAGTATGTCATCGTGACACTTCATCGCCCGTCCAATGTCGATCACGAGCCGACTCTGCGCGCCATTCTCGAGGGTCTGGCGCGGGTCGCCCGCGAGATGCCGGTGATTCTTCCCCTGCATCCGCGCACGCGTCGCAATGCAGAATCCTTCGGCATCGCCGCCCTTCTCGAGCCGCTGCGCGTGCTCGAACCACAGGGCTATCGCGAGATGCTCGACCTCTCGAGCGGTGCTGCGGCCGCGTTGACTGATTCGGGCGGATTGCAGGAAGAGACGACAGCGCTTGGCGTCCCGTGCGTGACGTTGCGTGAACAGACCGAGAGGCCGATCACGATCACGGAGGGCACGAATCGACTGATACCGTGGCCGCCCACAGCGGACGGTGTGTACGCGGCGTTTCGCGACGCGCTGGATCGGGGCCGCGTCGCGCCCGGAAGCTGTCACATCGAGGGCTGGGACGGGCGCGCCGCTGAACGCATCGTGGACGCGCTGACTGAGGTCACTGGCGAATGACTACCGTGATGTCCCGCTTTCTGATCGGGTGCACCACGCTGTTGATCGCGACCTCGGTGAACGCGCAATCGGTGGCGCCGAGCGTCACGCTGGCAGTTCCTGGCGACGGCGACGAAGTCACGCGCCGCATTGCCTTGCTCGGTGACTTGCTGGCGCCTGCCACGGATCGCATGCTGCTCCGCTCTGCCAGCGTACTCGCGCCCGTTCACGGAAAGGGTTGGCGCGTGCTGCCGGCCTTCGTCCTCCTGCGAAACAACAGCGGGTTTCCATACTCATACAACGACGGCGCGCTGTGGAGCGGCCGTGGGTTCAGTAGCCTGGTGCGTGTCGCGGCGTCGTATCGGCGCGGACCGTTCGCACTGCTGCTCGCCCCCGAGGCCATGACGTCCGCGAATGCCTACTGGCTCGCGTTTGATGTGCCGAGGCTTTACGGGCCCGTGCAGTATCCCGATCGCAGTCTCTTCTCCGCACCCTGGTACAGGCCCCCATGGTCCATCGACGCACCGTGGCGATTCGGTCCGAGAGAAATCGGGCGGGTTGATCTTGGCCAGACGTCGGCGACATGGACGTTCCGGCGTGGCGGTCGCGCACAAGTGGGGGTTGCCAACGAAAGCCACTGGTGGGGTCCCGGCATTCGCAACGCCTTGTTGCTCAGCAACAACGCCGGTGGCTTTCCCCACGCCTTTGCTCGCACCGCGCAGCCCGTACGGACTCGCCTCGGTGCCTTCGAGGCGCGTTGGATGCTGGGGGGACTCACCGAATCGAAGTTTTTCGACACGGTCTCTACGAACAACACGCGTTCCTTCACGGCCGCCGGCATCGTCTGGCATGCGCGTGACACATCCCGGCTCGAAGGTCTCTCGGTCGGCTTGGCGCGCGCCGTCTATGCGCCCACGCGGGGCTGGGGAAGTATTCCCGGCCATTTCCTCGACGTACTGGCTTCCACACCGCGATCCCAGCGCATCCCTCCGGGAGATACCACACTCAGCCTCTCTCGCGATCAGATCGCGTCATTGTTTGCGCGGTGGATCTTGCGCGAAGGCCGGCTCGAGATCCACGGCGAGCTCGGACGCACGGAGCTGCCCATCTCGCTCCGCGACGCGCTGGTACATCCCGAGCATACGATGGCACACACGCTTGGCTTTCAACTTCTGCAATCGCTCGGAAGCCGCTCACTGCACGCCGAGTTCGAGATCACGAACACCGAGCAAAGCTCGTCGTTCGCCAGCCGATCGCTCGGCATCTGGTATGCGAGTCGTGCCGTCCCGCAGGGATATACCCAGCGCGGCCAACCGTTAGGCGCTGCGGTCGGGCCGAGTGGCGCGAGCCAATGGCTGGCGCTCGACCATGTCGCGCCAACGTGGCGGATAGGAGCCACCGCACAGCGTATCCGCTGGAACAACGATGTGCTGTACTCCTATTTCACGTTGCCTGACGGAGGCGGATCCTGCGAGCACGACGTGACCCTCGCCCCTGGAGTGCGGGGGGCGTGGCAGGGAAAGCTAGGACAGTGGTTCGCCGGCAAGGTGAGCACGGAGTTGCTGCTGCAAAATCGGTTGAACTACTTTTTCCAGAATTCGTCGGGATGCCCAAATGGTGATACGCGCCGCGATTTGCGCAACTCATCGCTGACGATCACTTGGTCTCCGCGCTGACCCGGGGCTGAAGTTTGCCGGTCGCGACAAGCCGCCGCACCATCACGCGGCTCCCTTCCCGCGAGAGATGACCGAAGTCGAAATAGAGGACGTGACCGTCCTGGATGCCGCGACACCACTGTGAGTCGCACAATGCGTCGCTCGGACGCACGACCTCTACCCCTTGCAGGGTATCGAGCTGGTGGAGCGACAGGGCGAAGGCCGAGTCTCGTTTCCTGAAAGTCGCTATCCGGTTCGCGCATTGATTTATGCGACGAGGCCGGAATTTGGTGAAGCATCGCTCTGGATTAAAGCCGAGCTCGGGCACAGAACCGAAGAACACGATGTGCTTGTTTGCGCGGCGAACACGTTCGACCGTTATCAGCATCGCGCGCGCGTATGCCTCAGCGTTCGTCCTCGCTGTCGTGTCACCGGTGAATCGAACCGTCACGTCGCGCCCGCCAGCGATGCCGGATCCATTCGCATAGAATTGTCCGCGATTGGCAAATATGACGGTCGAGATACTGGCAGTCCGCATCACGAAGTTCAGCTGGTCGCCCGCACCGCGGCATCGTTCGCGCAAAGGAGCGGACGTCGCGCTCCAGCCCCACATGAGCAGGATGTGAAAAAACGGCGGGCAGCCCGGCTTCGCGAGAAGGAGGAGATTCTCACCCTGCGCTGAGTAGTGTTCTGAAAGACCGAGAAATGCCGCTGTCGCATAGCTGTCTCCGATTAACCCGATCGTGGGCAGACGACTTGCGTCGACAATTGCGCATAAGGCAAAGCGCTCCGTAAGCGCCGCTGGACAGCGGTGTTCATCGAATGGATCGTCCCGTTTGATGTCCATTGCGAGCGCGGCCGAGTTCAGGCGCGAGCGAAAGCCCGCCTGTCTCCTGATCACAAGGCCGCTGCATGCTACGAGGACCAATGACATGCAAAGCGTGGCAAGCCGCCCTGCGCCGAAGCGGCCGAAGCGGATGGGCTTCTCGACGAAGGCGTAGGTGCCCCACGCGAGTAGCACACTCACACCAATTGCCGTGAGCCGAACTGCAACCGGCGGTACGTCGTCGGCGACGATCCGCGAGAAGGAGAGCAGTGGCCAATGCCAGAGATACAGCGGATAGCTGATCAAGCCAACCCACACCAGGAATGAACTGGAGAGGATTCTCCGGTTCATCCAGCTACTCGCGCCAGCTGCGAGGATCAGCGCTGCTCCCGCGGTCGGCTGGAGCGCCCGCCAACCGGGAAAAATCGTAAGCCCGTCGAACGTCAGGGCGGACAAGAGAACGAGCATCAGACCCGCGAATGCGGCGGCATTACGCATCCGGTCGCCCCCGCGGCCAAACAACACTTCAACTGGTGCATGGAGACCAATCAAGGCGGCCCCCAGCATAAGCTCCCAGAAGCGTGTGAAGGGTAGAAGAAAGGCCGCCGTCGGCATCCTTTCCGAGAGAACGACGCTGAATGCCAGGGACGTCGCGAGAACCGCAAGAATCGCCCTTACCGTCTGTCGCGCGCGCCACGCCAAAACGAGCACGACAGGCCACAACAGGTAGAACTGCTCTTCCACGCCGAGCGACCAAAGATGCAGGAGTGGCTTCGCGGTTCCTGGAGGGTCGAAATAGCCCACCTCGCGCCACAGCAGCACGTTGGAGACAAAGGCTGCACCGCCGAATACATGCTTCCCGAGCTCAGTGTATTCGCGCGGCGTCAGCACGACGTACCCGGCAACGACGCATGCGACCAGCACAACGCTCAACGCTGGGAAGATCCGCCGTGCGCGCCGCGCGTAGAAGTCGCGAAAGGCGAACGTCGCTCGCTGGAGGCCTCGCAGGATGATGCCGGAGATCAGGTATCCAGAGATGACGAAGAACACGTCAACACCGACGAACCCTCCGGGGACCACATCCGGGAAAGCATGAAAGGCGATCACGAGTATCACGGCGATCGCCCGCAAGCCATCGATATCCGCCCGGTAGAGGACCGGCGACAAATCCTTGTCGTGCGTCAGTTGAGCTCGTCCGCTGGAGTGGCAGCAACATAGCACGCGCGCATGTGGCACATCCCCTGCACCACACTCATGGTTGGCCCAATTTCATTCGAGCAGCGACATGCGCGCAAAGTCCGGCTGCACGAC
>JBKJKH010000270.1:0-4052 GCA_046597595.1 Gemmatimonadaceae bacterium | reverse complement strand
GGAGGACAAGCGCGTGCTGTTCGATGCCGTTGATGGCATGCTGCTGGTTCTGCCCGCGGTCGCAGGCGCGCTTGGCGATCTTTCGTTCGATCGCGCACGCATGCGGGGTGCGCTGTCAAGCAGCATGATGGCCACGGATCTCGCGGATTATCTGGTGGACCGCGGCGTGACATTCCGCGATGCGCACGCGAGTGTCGGTCGGCTGGTGCGCGAGGCGGAGGAGGCCGGCGTCGAGCTCAGTGCGCTCCCGAGGTCTTCGTATAGCGCTGCGCACGCGGTGTTCGGAGATGACGCGCTGGAGTCTCTCTCACCGGAGCGTTCTGTCGCGCGGCGCACTGTACCGGGCGCAACGGGGCCGGACGCGGTGAAGGTGCAGCTGGAGGAAGCGCGCGTGGCGCTGAATCCCGGAATCGCCGTGCCGCGCGGGAATGAGCTGGTGGCGGGGGAAAGGCGGTCAGGAGAGCGACGCAGAGTCACGACGAGTGACTGAGACGAGTGAAGACGAGTGATCCGTCACTCGTCTTCACTCGTCTTCGTCACTCGTCGAGCCCCTGGCTAGAAGCTGATGCCCACCGTGAGCGGCACGTAGCGGATGTTGCCGCCGTCCGAGAAGGTGTTGTGGAAACGCGCTTCGACGTGGGCGTTAAAGCCGGCGAGTCCGAAGCGGAGTCCACCGCCGATGTTGACGCCAGGATCCGTCACGCTGGCGACGCTGCCGAACTTCGTGTTGTACAAGCCGCCACCGCCGATCGCGTAGAGCGCGAAGGTCGGAAGCGGGAAGAGATCGAGCAGGAGGTTCGCCGTCCCCTCGAAGACGCGCGCGTCCGCGTTTCCGGGGATCGTCGACTTGGCGGAGAACTGGTTGTACGCCGCTTCGAGTCGCACGCCGACAGGGGACAACACCGGCTTGAGGCCAAGGCTCACGCCCAGGTTGTAGCCGTTGTCCTGTGACTGCTTGAGGTCACCAATCGGAAGGGAGAGACCAGCCCGCAGTCCGAGCTGCGGAGCAAGCTGTGCGTGCGAGGCTGAAGCAGAAACGGTCACGGCGAGAGCCGCGACCGCGGCAACGGAAAGAATCCGTCTCATGCAAATACTCTCCTGTCTGGAGGCCGGCAATAGCGGCACGACGTGCGCGACGCGCGATCCGGCCATGGTGGTTCGCTGCCTACACCGCTCAGCGACGAAAGTGCGACGCCCGAGGGGCTATGTGCGCAACTTGAGATCCCGCAAGCTGCTGCGTACGCGCTACTTAGCGGGGCACTCCTCCGACTTCAATTGAAGCGCCTGCCACGAGCGGCTTGATAAAATGTTCCTTAATATCTAGGATTATTAAGGATGAAACGCTATACCATTGCTGCAGCGACACTTGCAGTTGGCGCCGAGGGCAGGTGGATCGACAATGCGATCACCCAGTTCAACGTAGCCGGCGTCAGGCGATTTCGTCGCGGACGCGACCGGCATCTGTCCCCTGCAGGCATCCTTCATCTCGCGATTGCCTACCGGCTCTGGGGCGCGCTCGGACTCCCCGTCGGCAAGGCACTCCTCCTCGCGACCTCGCTAGCCGACAGCGGGGAGGCCTCGCTTGGGGACGTGCACCTCGCCATGGACGTGCAGGGAATCCGGCAGGATCTCGAGCAGCGTCTCGCGGACGCGGCCGATCGTCTCGTTGCGCCGCGACGCGGTCGTCCGCCGTTGCGGCGATGAGCCCGGAATGAAAAACGAGGCGCCTCTTTCGAAGCGCCCCATTTTCATTTCCGCATCACGAGCGCAGCAAAAGGAACGACTCCCCTTCACCGCCCTTCTGCGTCAGCCTGCGCGCACCACGTTCTCGGCGGCTGGTCCCTTCTGTCCTTCCGTTACATCAAACTCGACGGCATCGCCTTCGGCGAGTGTCTTGAAGCCGTTGCCCTGAATCGCGCTGTAATGAACGAAGCAGTCTTTCTGCCCGTTGTCGGGAGTGATGAACCCGAACCCCTTCGCGTCGTTGAACCACTTTACCTTGCCGGTCGTACGCATTCCCTGCTCCTGATTGATTGATCCCGTCCGTACGCCAAACAGTGCGCTCGACGTCGTGACGTACCGTATCGCGGGACTTCTCCGCCCCCCGCGTTAGGCAGCGCACCCGTGCCCAATGCCCGGCTGAGCCGGTGGGTGACGCGCGCGGCAATCTAGGAAGGACTGCGGAGATGGGCAATACTGGGCTGGGCAATGCTGGCAGGCGGGTTCGGGCCGCGCGCGTTGCGCCTACTCGATCACGCGCAGGCCGTTCACGAAGTACTCCGTTTCCCCGAAGCAGGAGGTCGGCACTCCGACGTGCTGCTCGTAGTGGACGGCGACGCGCTTGCCGACCGTCTTGTCGATGATGGCAGCGATCGAATCACTGCGCACGGAGAAGTTGAACAACTGCGGTGCCTGGCCCGGAACGTTGGACATTGCGAGCTCACCCTCCCATGTCTTACACAACCAGCCTTTCCGCGAGATCTTCTGCACGTAGCCCTGCCGGTCACCGTCCGAGTACGTGTAGCCCAGCGTTACGGCGCACCAGATGGCGAACACGGTGGCCGGCACGAGCACGACCGCAGCCAACGAGGTCTTTCCCCAGTTCCGCCGCAGGAGACCCTGTCTTGGGCCGCGCGCGACTTCCATATCTGATGTCTGGAGGGCACGAGGGGGGACTTCGATGTCATCGCTGGGACGGTCTTTGCTCGGCTTCTCCATATGCTCCTCGAATGATGCCCTGAATATAGAGGCGGGACTTCCGTATATTTGAGGATCCGCTACCCCACGTCGTGACGTTCCTTCCTCGCAGACACTCCGTCACCGCTCTCGTCGGTGGCGTCGCCGTTGGCTCCGCGCATCCGGTGGTGGTCCAGTCCATGACCAACACCGACACGGCGGATGCCGCATCGACCGCGGCTCAGGTCGTTTCACTCGCAGCGGCTGGATCGCAGCTCGTGCGCATCACCGTGAACAACGATGAGGCGGCGGCCGCGGTCCCGGAAATTCGTGAACGCCTGCGTGACGCCGGAGTGGATGTGCCGCTCGTCGGCGACTTTCATTACAACGGCCACTTGCTCCTCGCGCGTTACCCGCGGTGCGCGGAGGTGCTCGACAAGTATCGCATCAACCCCGGAAATGTCGGCGCCAAGCGCCGTGACGACAACTTTCGGACGATTGTGCGCCTCGCAGTCGACCACGGCAAGCCGGTGCGCATCGGCGTGAACTGGGGGTCGCTGGATCAGGATCTCCTGACCACGATGATGGACGCAAACGCGAAGATTCCGCATCCCGTCGAGGCGAAGGAAGTGTACTTCGAGGCGATGATCGAGAGCGCGCTCCGCTCGGCGACACTCGCGGAGGAGACCGGACTCGCGCATGACCGGATCATCATTTCCGCGAAGGTCTCGCTCGTGCAGGACCTGGTGGAGGTCTACCGGCGTCTCGCAGGGCGCTGCGATTACCCCCTTCATCTCGGGCTCACCGAGGCCGGCCTCGGCACCAAGGGTGTGGTCGCGAGCACGGCGGGGCTGTCCATCCTCCTCGCGCAGGGCATTGGCGACACCATTCGCGTCTCGCTCACGCCCAAGCCCGGCGCGGACCGGGCCGAAGAGGTATTCGTCGCCCAGCAGATTCTCCAGTCGTTAGGCCTGCGCAGCTTCGCTCCCCAGGTGACCGCCTGTCCGGGGTGCGGCCGCACGACGTCCACGTTCTTCCAGAAGATGGCAGAGGACATCCAGACGTATCTGCGCGATCAGATGCCGGTCTGGCGCGCCGCGCATCCTGGTGTCGAAGAGATGCGTGTGGCCGTGATGGGGTGCATCGTCAATGGCCCGGGGGAATCCAAGCACGCCAACCTCGGCATCAGCCTGCCGGGAACGTTCGAGGATCCAAAGGCGCCGGTGTATGTCGATGGCGCACTGCGCACGACGCTCAAGGGCGACAGGATCGTCGAGGAGTTTCTCCAGATCCTCGAGGACTATGTGGAACGGACGTATCCGGCGCGCGACGAGGCTACTGTTTCCTGAGCAGGGTGTTGACGGCCGTTCCGTTCA
>JBKJKH010000499.1:0-5287 GCA_046597595.1 Gemmatimonadaceae bacterium | reverse complement strand
CAAGTTCTGCCGAATGCGCACATACCTCATTCCGCTCCTGCTCCTCGCGCCCTTCCTTGCCGGCGCGCAGGCAGACCCCCGGGCTCGCGAGCTCGGCATCTCGTCACTCATCGGCGGTATTCCAGGCCCGCTTGACGCCATCACCGACGTCGCCGGAGTGGAAGTGGGTCACACCACGCTCATTTCCGGGAGTGGCGCGCTCGTGGTCGGGAAGGGGCCGGTGCGCACCGGGGTGACCGTCATTCATCCGCGGGGAAAGGCGAACGCAGACCCGGTCTTCGGCGCCTGGTTCACCTTGAATGGAAATGGCGAGATGACGGGCACGACGTGGCTCGAGGAATCGGGGATACTCGAGGGGCCGATCGCCATCACCAACACGCACAGCGTCGGCGTCGTGCGGGATGCGATCCTGCAATGGCAGGTAACCCGCCCCAACTCGCAGCCGTGGGGACTCCCTGTTGTCGCCGAGACGTATGATGGCGCGCTGAACGACATCAACGGCTTTCATGTCAAGCCGGAGCACGTGCTGACTGCGTTGAACAACGCGCGCGGCGGGGTCATCCCGATGGAGGGAGCTGTTGGCGGCGGAACTGGAATGATGTGTCACGGGTTCAAGGGCGGAATCGGGACGGCTTCGCGGCAGCTCCCGCCGCAGGCCGGAGGGTATACGGTCGGAGTCCTCGTGCAATGCAATTACGGCGGCCGCCGCGACCTGCGCGTGGCCGGCGTGCCGGTTGGCGAAGAGATCACCGATCTCCGCGGATGCCTCGCGTCGTCGTTCGAGATAAAGGTCGGCGTCGTGCGGGGCGCGCCGCGTTGTGACGCAGCCGGTGGAGGCGCGGGAAACGCCGCAGACGCTGAGACGGAGCTGGGTTCGATCATCGTCGTGGTTGCGACCGACGCGCCGCTTCTTCCGCATCAACTCAAACGTGTCGTGAAGCGCGTTTCAGTCGGACTCGGCCGGATGGGCGGGTTTGGCGGCAACGGATCTGGCGACATCTTCGTCGCGTTTTCGACGGCGAATCCCGGTGTTACGGGAGACACCGGCGTGAAGAGCACTGCGATGATTCCAAATGCGCGCATGACGCCGCTCTTTTACGCCACGGCGCAGGCAACCGAAGAAGCGATACTCAACGCACTGCTCGGTGCTGAGACGCAGACGGGCGCGAACGACTTCCGCGCGTACGCGCTGCCGGTGGAGCGGTTGCGACAGGCGATGCGAAAGTACGGACGCGAGGTGCGTTAGCCCTGCCAGCCGATCACGATTGGAGCAGGTTGGTGAGGAGACGAAAAAGGGCGAGCGACAGCGCGACCGCGCCGGCGATGATGAGCAGGAGCAGGAGACCCAACCCGACCACCACGCCCATGCTGGCGCGCTCTGCTTTTACGGGCGTGCCGAGCCACTCTTCGAGGAGTTTCGCGTTTCTCGAATTGGCGCGGAAGGCGACGTCGAACACGTCGCCCAGGAGCGGGACCGAGCCGACGAGCGCGTCAATCGCGACGTTGCCCGCCATTCGCAGGAGCACGCCCGTCGGAGCGCCAGCCCGCTGGGCGAAAATGATGGCACTGCCGGCGAGCAATGCACCGGCGAGATCGCCACCAACCGGCAGGAGTCCGATCAGGGCGTCGAGTCCGATACGCAGGTTGGTGCCGGGAATTCGGACGGCTTCGTCGAGGATGCGCGCCATGGAGCGAACCCTGCGAACGGCGTCTTCGGAATCGATGCGTGCTGGACTGTTCATGAATGGATGAGGCGGCAACATGTGCGCCGCGACATTTCGACGTCATCGGCGCTCAGGGGCACGTCCCCCGCGCCCGCCCGCGTAGCGCGAGCGAGTCAGACATTGCGAGGGAAGGACCGCTGGGGGGCGTGACGGGCGAAGATTTGTAGCTTCACCGGAACGCAGGGGCGAGGGAGGGGCGACGCTGCTCCTCCCTCGTGCGTTCAGGGCCTGAGCGCGCTAAGTCCGGCGGTGGCAATCTGCGCGTCTTGCTGAGATGTCACGCCGCTTACGCCGATCCCACCGATGACCTTTCCGTCCACGATGATCGGCACGCCGCCTTCAACGGGCATCATTCCTGGAAAGGCGAGATAGGCGGTGCGACCGGCAGTCAATGCAGAATCGAGCACCTTCGTTGCTCGTCGGAACCGAGCGGCGGTGCGCGCCTTCGCTTGTGCAATGTCGATGCTCGGGAGCGACGCCTCGTCCAGCTTCTGGAAGGCGAGGAGATTCCCGCTCGCATCCACGACCGCTATCGAAACGCTCCAGCCATTCCGCCGCGCCTCGGCCTCGGACGCAGCGATCAGCTTCTTTGCGGCTTCGAGACTCAGTGTCTTTACATCGAGCAGTTGAGCCGGCGCGCGAGTTGGCATCGCGAGTGCGGCCAGGAGGAGGAGTGTGCGAATGGAGGTCATGAGTCGGCAGGCAGGAAACGGAAGGTGTCTGGAGAGCTGCCAAGCTATGACGCCTGCGCACCCCCGTCCAGCGTGATGCAGGCGTGACGCACCATGGTTGCGCCGCCGCGAATCGGGAGTAGCATCCACGCGAGCAATCCGCGCCTCACCCATCGCCTCGCACCCGGGCTGCCCCCTGCTGAACCGCCGCGAGATTCTTCGCTTGCTTGGAACGGCGACTGTATTGCCGCTGGCGCCACTGCTGACCACTGCGGGGTGCGTTCCCGCGCGCCGGAATGCGGACGCCGGTGCGGTGGTGATCCAGCCGGGGATCCAGCTTTACACGCTTCGCGAAGCGGCGGCACGCGATCTCGACGGGACGCTGGAAGCACTCGCGGCGATGGGTTATCGCGAGGTCGAGTTGGCGGGGCTCTACAACCGCTCCCCGCGCGCGTTCCGGGACGCGCTCGATCGAGCGGGACTGCGCGCGCCGTCGAGTCACGTTCCACTCGAGCGGCTGCGCGCACCGGCGCTCGAAGCGACGCTTGACGAAGCGGAGGCGCTGGGCCACGCATTCCTCGTGGTGCCGTGGCTGGATCGCGCGGAGTATCCTACGAGTGCTCACTGGCGCCGACTGGCAGACGAGCTGGCGCGCATTGGGCAGCGAGTGCGGTCGCGAGGATTGAAGCTCGCGTACCACAATCACGACTTCCCGCTTCGGCCACTCGCCGATGGTGTAGTGCCGTACGACATCCTGCTCGGCATCGATTCGTCGCTGCTGCGGATGGAGATGGATGTCTTCTGGCTCATCCAGGGCGGGGGCGACCCGCTCGAGTATTTCGCAAAATATCCCCGACGCTTCGACATGATCCACGTGAAGGATCGTGCGCGCGATGGATCGCAGGTGGATGTCGGCGAGGGCACGATCGATTTCGCGGCGATCTACGCGCACGCCTCGCAGGCCGGGTTCACCCACGCATTCGTGGAACACGACGACCCCGCGGATGCATTCGCCTTCGCGCGCAACGCTGCCACTCACCTGCGCACCCTGAGGACCCGATGACGGGGGCACGAGTCAAGCTCTCGACAATGATGTTCCTCCAGTTCTTCATCTGGGGATCCTGGTTCGTGACGATGGGGACCTACCTGTCGCAGACGCTGAATTTCACGGACGGGCAGGTCGCGCTGTCGTACGGAGCAACGGCGATTGCCGCACTGGTGTCGCCGTTCTTCATCGGCATGGTGGCGGACCGCTTCTTCGCGAGCGAGAAACTCCTGGCCATTTTGCATCTCCTGGGCGCGGGGTTGATGTGGGCCGTGTCGCTCCAGAATAGTTTCGAGTTGTTCTATCCACTGCTCATCGCGTACGCGCTCTGCTACATGCCGACGCTGAGCCTCACCACATCGATCTCCTTCCACCACGTGAAGGATCCCGCGCGTGACTTTCCCGTCATCCGCGTGCTGGGCACGATTGGGTGGATTGTCGGGGGAATCCTGGTCGGCAAGGTGCTGCATGCCGATGCGCTGGTGGTCCCGATGCGTATCGCGGCCGGTGCGTCCGTCTTGTTGGCGCTCTTTTCGCTCAGCCTGCCTCACACTCCGCCGCGTGCCGCGGGCGCTCCGTTCAGCGCCCGTGACGCGCTGGGCCTGGATGCGCTGCACATGCTGAAGGACCGCGCGTTCTTCGTTTTCGTACTCTGTTCATTCCTGCTCTGCATTCCCCTCCAGTTCTATTATGCGTTCACGAACCTGTTCCTGAACGAGATCAAGGCGCCGGAGCCCGCGTTCATCCAGACATTCGGGCAATGGAGCGAGATCGGATTCATGCTCCTGCTCCCGCTCGCGCTCCGCCGCCTGGGCATCCGATGGATCATGCTCATCGGCATGGCGGCGTGGGCATTGCGCTATTTCGCGTTCTCACGTGGAGATGCTGGCGCGGGAATGTGGCTTCTCTACGTCGGCATCCTGCTCCATGGAGTGTGCTACGACTTCTTCTTCGTCGCCGGGCAGATCTATACTGATCAAAAGGCTGGCGTACGCGTACGCGCGGCCGCGCAGGGGCTCATCAATTTCGTCACCAATGGAGTGGGATATTTCATTGGCGCGTACGTGTCTGGGCGCGTCGTCGAGGCGTACCGGCTGGGCGGCGGGGGCCACGACTGGCGTTCAGTGTGGATCGTTCCCTCGGTGGGTGCGGTGGTCGTGCTGATCGTCTTTGCACTGCTCTTTCGCGCAGATACGAATACGCGGACCGCGCCAAATCATTGAAATGCATTTAACGGGCGTACTCGAGCCATGAGATCCTTTCTAATCCTGACGCTCGCGCTCGCGCCATGCATCGTGAGTGCGCAGCTGGGGGAGCCCGCGATCATCCCCCGGCCCGTGTCGATTTCCGTCGCCGAAGGGCAATACGCCCTGACGCGTGCGACCGTCATCGTCGCCCCACTTGCCCACCGCGCGGACGCGTTGGTGCTCGCGGGATACCTCAGGCCTGCCACGGGCTTTCCGTTCGAGGTTCGAAGCGTGCTGCGCGCGGGCGAAGGCGCCCTGGAGTTGCGCATCGATGCTGCGCTGTCCGACTCGCTCGGAGCCGAAGGCTACCGGCTGTCGTCGAGCGAGCGCGGCGTCGTCATCACGGCCGCACGGCCCAACGGACTGTTCTACGGCATGCAGACCCTGAGGCAGATGCTGCCTCCGCAGATTTTCAGTGCGACGCGTGTCACGGGAGTTCGGTGGACGCTTCCCGCTGCTGAGATCGTCGACTATCCCCGCTTTGCGTGGCGCGGGATGCACCTCGATGTCGGCCGGCACTTCATGCCAAAGGCATTCGTCAAGCGCTACATCGAGCTGCTCGCGCTGCACAAGATGAACACGTTTCACTGGCACCTCACC
>JBKJKH010000261.1:0-6767 GCA_046597595.1 Gemmatimonadaceae bacterium | reverse complement strand
GCGGCGTGCTGCACTACATGCAACGCACGGCCATTCAGGGATCGCCGCAGACGGTCGCGAGCGTCACGCGCGAGTGGAGCAAGGGCGCGACGGAGACGAAGGACCGCATCCATCCGTTCCGGAAATACTTCGAGGAGCTGGAGATCGGCGAGACGCTCAACACACACCGGCGCACGGTGACGGAGAGCGATGTCGTGAATTTCGCGGGGATCTCCGGCGACTTCTTCTACGCGCACATGGACGACATCGCCGCGCGCGAGTCGCTGTTCGAGAAGCGTGTGGCGCACGGATACTTCGTGCTTTCCGCCGCCGCGGGATTGTTTGTCGATCCAGCTCCGGGTCCCGTCCTCGCGAACTACGGTCTCGAGGGGCTGCGGTTCGTGAAGCCGGTGTTCATCGGCGACACCATTCAGGCGCGCCTCACCTGCAAGCAGAAGACGGCGAAGGAAGATCGCGAGGGGCAAGTGCCACAAGGTGTCGTGGCGTGGGACGTCGAGGTGACGAACCAGGACAGCGAGCCGGTGGCGGTGTATACGATTCTCACGCTGGTGAAGCGCACCATTGCCGAGCCGTCAGAAACAGCGGCACCTGCGTCATTCAAGACACAACCTGGTGACGCGCCGGCGCGTGTGGGGTAAGCGACTCAGGCACGGAAGGGGGAGGCTACCCGAAGATGTCCCTCCGTGCCGCGCGCGTAATGGCCAGCACCGCAGGGTGGGTGAGCTTCCGCTGGGCGGTGATTGCGTAGAACCGTTCGCGCACCGCGTCGAGTCGCCCGACGACGCGCACCGCGTACTGGCGCCGGATCTCGCGCTCGATCACCGTGGGTGCCGCAAAAAGGCCGAGGCCGCGCTGCCCGAACACCTTGAGCACTGCGCTGTCCTCGATCTCCGCGACCACGAGCGGATGCAGCCTATGCTGCGCGAACCACGTGTCGAGCGATCGGCGCAGCATGCCATTGTCCGTGGGCGCCAGGAAGGGAGCACCATCCAGCGAGTGCGGAAAGCGGCGGCGATGCGCAGCGGCGAGTTCGGGGGTGCCGAAGATGGTGATGCCGCTCTCGCCGAGCAGGTGGCTGTGCGCCCTCACCCGAACCGTTGAGGGCACAGGAGCGTCAGAGAGCACCAGGTCCAGCGCGTGGATCGCGAGGTCGGCGAGCAGCCGCTCCGGTTTGTCTTCCCGCAGCACCAGGCGCACCTGCTCCCACATCCCCTGCGCCGGCTCGAGCAGCCGGTACGTGAGCAGCTTGGGCAGCGCGTCCACCACCCCCACGGTGAGCCGCGAGGGTCGCCCCGTGGAGCGTCCGGCGAGCGTCTCCTGCATTTCCCGCCCCGTCGTGAAGATCTCGTCGGCAAACCGAAACACAACGCGCCCGGCCTCGGTAAGCGCGAGCGTCCGGCCGGAGCGACTGAACAACTGTTCTCCAAGCGCAATCTCCAGGGTCCGCAGCTGCGCGCTGATCCCCGGCTGCGTGAGGTGCAGCTCCTCCGTCGCCCGCGCGATGCTGCCGAGTCGCGCAACCGTCCAGAAGTAGCGGAGGTGGTGGTAGTTGAGTGGGGTCAATGGTCGGGAAGCATTCATAAACAATTTCTATGGATCGTGACAAAATATTGCATTTGTATTGCGCAGGCGAAAGGCCTATGCTCACGCACCAGACTACCCTTGTCGAGATGACCATGACACGCACCAGCAAATCCGACGCCGCCGCCACTCCCGTCTCACGCCGCACGCTGATCGGGCGCCTCGCCCTCGCGAGCGCCGGCGGGATTGGCGCCAGCGTCCTCCCCGCCAGCTCCCTTTTTGCGGCCGCGGCGAACGCCGGGCCCTTGGCGGCAATCGACTCCGGCTTCGCGCTGCCGCCGCGCGAGACGCCGGCCGAGGCGCTGCGCGAACTCGCCGCAGGCAATCGTCGTTTCGTCGACGGCAAGCCGGTGGGGCCGAACCGCAGCATGGCGCGGCTCAAGGAGGTTGCGCCGAAGCAGAATCCTTTCGCCGCGGTCCTCGCCTGCGCCGACTCGCGCGTGCCCGTGGAGATCCTCTTCGACCAGGGCTTCGGCGACCTGTTCGTCTGCCGCGCTGCGGGGAACATCGTCACCCCAGAGATGCTCGCGAGCCTCGAATTCGGGACACTGGTCCTCGGCGCGAAGGCGCTGCTCGTCCTCGGCCACAGCTCCTGCGGCGCCGTGAAGGCGACGATCGCCGGCGATGCGGTGCCTGGACAGATCAGCACCCTGTACCAGCACATCCAGCCCGCCGTCGACCGGGTGGCCGCCCTCACGAAGGACGGCAAGGCGGAGACCGAGGCGGTGGCCCACGAGAACGTGCGGATGCAGGCGCACCTCCTTGCTCGCTCGTCCCCAGTGCTCCGCGGCCTCGTAAAGGAGGGGAAGCTCGCGATCGTCGGTGGCATGTACGACCTCGCGTCAGGCCGCGTATCAATGCTCGGCTGAGCCAGTGGGCCGCTCCTTTCAGGTTGCGCTGCTCCTCGCCCTCGCGAACGCGTCCACTGCGGAGGCGCAGGCCCGTACGACCGTGGCAAACCAGAACGCCTGGCTAGTCTACCTCGGTGACCATGCCCTGTCGCCGGGCTCGCGAACGAGCCTCCACCTGGAGTCGCAGGTGCGGAGGGGAGACCTCGGCGCGAACTGGCAGCAGCAGCTCCTGCGCGCCGGGCTCACCCGCTCACTCAGCCCCGGCGTGCGCGCCACCGGGGGCTATGCGTTCGTACGCACTCACCCGTATGGGGAGGCACCGGTGCGCACGACGTTCCCCGAGCACCGCACCTGGCAGCAGCTCACCCTGGCGCATGGCGCCGGTCCACTGGCCATGTCGCACCGCTACCGGCTTGAGCAGAGGTGGATCGGAATGATGGACCTTGCCGAGCCCACGCACGTGGCAAGCTGGCGGTACACTAACCGCATCCGGTACATGTTGCGCGCGTCGCTTCCCGTTGCCGGCGAAGCGAACCGTGCCGGCCACACCTACCTCACGGGCTCAGGCGAGCTGCTCACGAGCTTCGGACGCGCCGTGCAGCTCAATGTGTTTGACCAGAGTCGCCTTGCCGCAGCGGTTGGCAGGCACTTCACGCCGTCGCTGCGCGTGGAGGTGGGCTACCTGCAGCAGTACATCCTCAAGGGGAGCGGGCGCGACGCCGAGCGCAATCACACCGTGCAACTCATCGTCCTGTCCTCGGCGGCGCTTCCGTTCTGACCGGGCCAACGGGGCCTGCGTCATTCAAGACACAACCTGGTGACGCGCCGGCGCGTGCGGGGTGAGCGGCTCAGGGACGGAAGCGGAGAATGAAATTGTTCGTGCCTTCGGTGATCAGCAGGAACAGGTCGCCGGCGGGATTCGCTGCAATCGCCCGAATCCTTCGAGTGGATGGCACGGGTATAATTTCAGCGCCGGAACTCCGAACGATTTCGACGCGACCCGGTGAGAACACGGCAGACGCGCCACTTGGGAGTCCGGCGTTCCCCCGGCCTAACGAGATGCGAAAGGCGAGGGTGTCGCCGATAACCTGGGGCGTCCGGGTGCCCAGCAGCGTAATCGCCGCTGGCCCCACCCGTACCAGAAACCGCGCGGTGACGCAACTGCACGGCCCAGAGACCCTCGATCCGCCGAAGAACGCGCCGTCGGGAAGCGCCGGGCCGGTAATACTTATCAGGAAATTCGGGGCGGCAAGCTCGGCCGGCAGTGTGAGTGTCGGGAGGTTACTCCACACACCGTCAGCAAAGCGCCTCGCTGAAACGGACGGAGCGGAGGGAGAAAGTCCGCTGAAGCCGATATCATAGACGGTGGATCCTGACGCGACGGCAAACCCACCGAGCCCAGTGACAAGTGGGCTCCACCCTGCAGGCGTGCCTCTCCACAACGTGTCCCGTGCGCGCAGAAATACCGTGTCGCCGACAGCGCTGACGACAGGACCCGACACCCCTGGCGGAAGCGCCCGTTCGGCCCATTGCCCGGTCACGCTGGACGTCGCCAGGTGGGGACCATCCGGGAGGGTGCTATTCAACCAGATCGTACCGTTCGCGCCGATCGTGAACGTGGTTCCCGTCTTGACGTCCGATGTCCAGCCGGAGCCGGCCTGGCGCCAGAAATTCCGCGTTGACGAACCCTCTAGTGCATTCGTGATGATCACTCCTGCACTGGTTCCGGTGAGCGCCACAGTGGACGAGGACCACAGGAGAGGATCTGGAACATCGATAACCGGCAGTGCAAGGCGCGTGGCCACATAGGGAAGCACGCGCACCGGCAAGGTTCCTGAGAGCGCGCCGAGCTGCACCCGAGCGACCGTCGTACCGGCGCGAATGCCGACTGCGCGTTCCGCGGAGATCGCGGCCGCATCGCCCGTCTGTGCCGACCAGGTGAACGCGGCCGTCGGAATCCTGTTCCCGAAGGAATCACTCGCCACCGGCAGTTGCCGCAACAAGAGAGTATCAGCGATGAAAAGCGAGACCGCGGTGTCCGGGAGCACGAGGGTCTTCGCGGGGCCCGGCCGCGCGCTCAGCCCGACGACCAGACGGGCGGTCCGACCAAGCTGCGTCATCACTATGAGTCGCTGCGAATCCGCCCGGATGCCGAGCTGCCACTCGATACGAGCGATCCCCTGATCGTCCGTGGTGGCGGAGGAGGATGCACTCCCGTTTCCCGAATCTACGCGCACACTGAGGAGTTGCCGACGGATCGGGCGGTTACCCGTGCCGCTGAAGCGAACGACCAGCATTGAATCGAGACTGCGGCCGACTTCGCCCGTGGGGGCGGTCGGTGTGACAACGGAGAGCTGCACGACCTCGTCAGCGGCGACGACATCGGGGCCCGCGGGCTCGGAACAGGCCATCGCGCCGAGCGCGGCGAGCAAGCGGCAGTGCGCAGCGAGAGCCAAAGTAAGTCGGGAAGAACGCACCGATCGTGTCATATCGGGAACCTCGCGAGTGGGGCGCACACCTGGCACGCCGGAATCATTGTTCAGGGAGGACCGTTACCATCTCGCGCAGGAGCGGGGTCGCCCGCATCACCGGCGGCACGCGCGGTATTGGTGAAGTTATCGCAATGCGTTTCGCCGAGGCACCAGCGCGAGTTGGCGTGCTGGACCAGCTGAGGGTTCACCTGAAACACTCTACGGCGCTACTGCTGGGAGGTCGCCGCACGTTGACAAGAGACGTCGCGTTGCATATGGTTACCATATGCCAGCCAAAACGACGATTTATCTCGATGAGACGGACTACCGACGTCTGAAGTCGCTGGCGCGCACTCAGGGCCGGACGGCGGCTGCACTCATCCGTGAGGCGGTGGCCGAGTATGCGTCGCGTCACGCTCCCGCAACACTGCCACGGAGCATTGGTGCGGGGCATAGCGGCCGCGGCGACGTTGCGGCTCGATCCGAAGAGTTACTCGCCGGCATGGGCGACGACGATTGATCGTCGCGGACACGAGCGCCATCATCGCGTTGCTGGATGCTGATGACGCGAACCATCGGTCGCTACGCGCGCTGTTCGAGGATGATCCGGGGGCGTGGGTACTGCCGTGGGCGATTCTTCCCGAGGTTGATTACCTGCTCGGACGACACGTGGGAAAGCGCGTCCAACGCGCGTTCCTTCGCGATCTCGCCGAAGGCGCGTTCATGGTCGAATGGGGGAACGAATCGGATCTGATCAGGGCGCGTGAACTCTGCGAGCGCCACCGCTCACTTGATCTGGGGCTGGTTGATGCGACGGTGATGTCGACCGCGGAGCGATTGGGTGCGCGAGCGATTGCCACGCTTGACCTGCGCGATTTCGGCGCCGTGAAGCTCACCGGCGCTCCGGCACTACTACCCAGGGACAGCTGAAGCGCGGCCCTTCACGGGATGACAACCTTGCATTGGACACCGTACCGCAGAGATTGAAACCGATGATATCGCGTACATGTTGACAGCACAATCGCTTCAGGGCCGCGTTGCCCTGATCACCGGTGGCACCCGTGGCATTGGTGAAGCCATCGCGCTCGTCTTCGCAAAGGCTGGAGCGCGAATTGTCGTGAGCAGTCGCAAAGCGGAGGCGGTCGACGCTGTTGTCGCCGCCATCAAGGCCGCTGGTGGCGACGCGACGGGCATCCCCGCCAACGTCGGGCGCGACGGCGAAGCGCACGCGCTCGCCGAGAAAGCCATCGCGGCGTACGGCGGCGTGGACATCCTCGTCAACAATGCCGCCGCGAACCCGGTCTTCGGCCCCGTGGTCGAGACGAGCGGCGAGGCGTTCGACAAGATCATCGACGTCAACCTCAAAGGCCCGTTCCAGCTCGCCCAGGCGCTGTACGCCTCCATGAAGGCGCGGGGCTCCGGCTCGGTCATCAACATCTCGAGCGTTGGCGGCGTTTCACCGGAAGAAGGACTCGGCATCTACAGCGTGAGCAAGGCTGCGCTCATCAGCCTCACCAAAGTGATGGCGAAGGAGTGGGGCCCCGATGGCATCCGCGCGAACGCCATCTGTCCTGGCTTGATCCAGACAAAGTTCAGCGCGGCGCTCTGGCAGAACGACACGGCCGCGAAGCACTGGATGTCGGCAAGTCCCATCAAGCGCATTGGCCAGCCTGACGACGTCGCCACGTGCGCGTTGTACCTCGCCTCCGATGCGTCGTCGTTCTGCACTGGCGGCGTGTATATGGTCGACGGCGGCTACACGATCTAGCAGCGAGCGTTTACCGCGCCTCCTTCCTAAGGCAGAGGCTCGACGAGCAGCACGGCAACGCCCCACCAATCGGTCACTGACAACAGCATGCGGTCG
>JBKJKH010000195.1:0-14353 GCA_046597595.1 Gemmatimonadaceae bacterium | reverse complement strand
GAACAGCTCATTGAGCGATTCAACGTCCGACGTGACGCGCGTGACGAGCCGGCCCACTGGATTGCGGTCGAAGAAGGCGATCGACAACCGTTGGAGGTGCGCAAACACTTGCGCCCGGAGGTCGCGCATCACGCGCTGCCCGAGGAGGCTCGTCAGCATCGTTTCGCCATATGTGCAGGCGAATTGTGCCATGAGCGAGACCCCGAAAAGCGCCGTTGCCTTCCATACCAGCGCGGTATCGCGCTGCGGCAACGCCTGATCGATTACCACACGCGTGAGCAGCGGCCCGACCAGCTGCAACAGCCCATCGACCAGGAGTAGTGCCACAGCGGCGACGACCAGCCTCCAGTACGGCCGCGCATACCGGAGCAGGCGCCGCATCAACCGCCCATCGTATGCCTTTCCCAGCACCTCCTCTTCATGCGCGACCGCAACACTCATGCGCGAATGGTAATTGCAGGCAGCGATGGTACGCGCGTTGCACTTGCACAGGGAATACGTTGCTCGACGACACCCCCAGGAGGACTTAAATGGGCATTCTCGCTTGGATCGTTCTCGGCCTGCTCGCTGGCGCAATCGCCAAGGCCATCATGCCGGGCAAGGACCCCGGTGGCATTCTCGTGACAATGTTGATCGGCGTCGTTGGCGCGTTCCTCGGCGGCTTCCTCGGGAACATGCTGACGGGAAGCGGACTGAACGGATTCTCGCTCTGGAGCCTGGTACTCGCCGTGGTTGGCGCACTACTCCTTCTGTGGATCTATCGCATGACCACGCGCTCGCGCGCGAAGTTGCCCTGATCTCGAAGGGCCAATGCGAAACGGGCGCGGACCAACTGGTCCGCGCCCGTTGCGTTTCGCCTTTTATTCGCCCCCACTCTGACTAGATTTCGAGGGTGAAGGAAAAGATCGTCGTCCGCGGCGCGCGGCAGCACAATCTCAAGAACATCAACGTCGAGATCCCTCGCCGGACGGTCACGGTCATCACCGGGCCGTCCGGCTCGGGCAAGAGCACCCTCGCATTCGACACCATCTACGCCGAAGGGCAGCGCCGGTACGTGGAGTCGATGTCCGCGTACGCACGCCAGTTCCTCGAGCGGATGGAGAAGCCCGATGTCGATGCGGTGGAGGGGCTCTCCCCCGCCGTCGCGATCGAGCAGCGGAATCCGACAAAGACATCGCGCTCAACCGTCGGGACCTCGACAGAGATCTACGACTACCTGCGTCTCCTCTGGGCCCGCATCGGCCGCTCGTACTGCAGCGTATGCGGGCGTGAGTTGCGACCGGCGACGCCGCAGTCGGTCGCGGATATCGTGCTGTCGCTGCCGGAGGGCACGCGCTTTCATGTCACCGCGCCGCTGCGGCCATCCACTGAGGTCACACACGGCGTCATCGTCGACAACCTGCGCGCACAGGGGTTTCTGCGCATCGCCGTGAATGGCCGCATCTTCCATCTCGACGAGTTGGCTGATGCGAAGGTGAATCTCGGGAAGGCGAAGGAACTGCTCGTCATCGTGGACCGCCTCAGTGTCTCCGCCGAAAACGCAACGCGGCTCGCCGATGCCATCGGCACCGCATTCCGCGAGGGCGACGGCGACTGCGTCATTCTCACAGCCGAACCGGTGCTCTCCCCACTCGGCGCCGGCATGGTGACACGCCTCGCGTTTACGGAGCGCTTCGAGTGTCCCGACGACGGCACGCGCGCTCCCGCCCCCACACCGCAGCTGTTTTCGTTCAACAATCCCCGCGGCGCGTGTGAGACGTGCAACGGCTTTGGCGCCGTACTCGTATACGATGAAGAGTTGATCGTGTGCGACACCACTCGTTCGCTGCGCGACGGGGCGATCGACCCGTGGACCAAGCCGCGCTATGAGAACAAGCGGCGCGCGCTCGCCGAGTTCGCAAAAAAGGAGAAAATTCCGCTCGACGTCCCATGGCGCACGCTGACCATCCATCAGCGTGACCGCCTGCTGCACGGCAAGGCGAAAGGCTACAAAGGCATCTTTCCCTTCATGGTTGACCTCGAGGAGAAGCGGTACAAGCAGTACATCCGCGTATTTCTCCGGCAATACCAGTCCGCAAAGACGTGCCCCACGTGCGACGGCACCAAGCTCAGGACCGAAGCCCTGCATGTGCGCGTGGGCGGCTGCACGATCGCGGATATCGCTGAGCGTCCCATTGGGGATCTCGCAGACTGGCTGGAGCGCCTGGAGCTTTCCGCGTTCGAGCGCCAGGTCGCACAACACCTGCTGCGCGAGGTCCGCTCGCGCGTGCGATTCCTGTGCGACGTCGGACTGACCTATCTCACGCTGCATCGCGGCACGCGCACGCTCTCGGGTGGCGAGGCACAACGCATTGGCCTCGCGAACTCCCTTGGTTCTTCGCTGGTTGACACGCTCTACGTCCTCGACGAGCCCTCCATCGGTCTGCATTCGCGCGATATGGAGCGCCTGTTGCGCCTGCTGCACCGGCTCCGCGATGGCGGCAACACCGTGCTCGTCGTCGAGCATGACACCGATGCAATCGCGGCCGCCGATTACATGGTGGAGCTGGGACCCGGCAGCGGGGAAAAGGGTGGATATGTCGTCTTTTCCGGTCCGATCTCACGCGTGCACGACAGTCCGCTCACGGGGGAGTATCTCAGCGGCAAGCGACAGATCCCCATGCCCGATGAACGGCGTCGGCTCGGCCCGCGGTGGCTCACGCTCGAGGGTGCACGAGAGCACAACCTCAAGTCGGTGGACATCCGTATCCCGATCGGCGCACTCACCGTCGTGACCGGCGTGTCCGGATCGGGCAAGAGCACGCTCGTCCACGATGTGCTCTTTCGCGCGCTCGAGACGCAACTCCACGGCGAGCACTCGGCCAAGCGCCACCTTGGCGAGCGCGTTGGCGCATTCGACCGGCTCACAGGCGCCGAGGCGCTGGATAGTGTCGTGCTCGTCGACCAGTCGCCAATTGGCAAGTCGCCACGATCGAACCCCGTCACGTACGTGAAGGCCTTTGACGAAATCCGGAGGATTTTTGCGAGCGCGCCGTTAGCGCGCGAACGCGGCCTCACGCCGGGTGCATTCAGCTTCAACGTGGCCGGGGGACGCTGCGAGCAGTGCGAGGGCGCAGGCTTTCTCGAGGTCGAGATGGTCTTCATGGCCGACGTGTTCGTCCCGTGCGATCACTGTGGCGGGAAACGCTTCAAGCAGGATGTGCTCGACGTCATGGTCTGGGGGAAGAACATCCACGATGTGCTCGCCCTGACCGTTGATGAGGCGATCCGCTTTTTCCCGCACGAGGAGAAGCTCGGTCAGGCGCTCTGGCAGCTCCAGCAGGTGGGGCTCGGATACTTGCGCCTCGGCCAGCCGGCGACGACGCTCTCCGGGGGCGAAGCACAGCGCATCAAGATCGCGCGGGAGCTCGCGCTGGGCGCGAAGGCCGCCGGGAAGCGGCTGTATGTCATGGACGAACCCACCACCGGACTCCACCTCGAGGACATCCGGAAGCTGGCCACGGTCTTCGACCGGCTGGTCTCCGCCGGACATACGCTCGTGCTCATCGAGCACAACCTCGACGTGATCAAGCTCGCGGACTGGGTCATCGACCTCGGGCCCGAGGCTGGCTCAGGCGGCGGCGCCATCGTCGCGATGGGACGGCCGGAGGAGATCGCGGCCACGCCTGGCTCGCACACAGGGACCTGGCTGAAGCCGGTGCTCGCCCGTCACTCGCGGCGTGAAGACGGTCGCGATTTCCGCAGTTCGCCCGCGCGCGTCCAGACAATCACCAGCCCGCAGCGCGTTTCATAGCGCAGGAACGCCGCGGGGATGGTGGACAATCCGCGATAGACCTCGATTGTCTCGACTTCTTCCGGCAGGATGTCGTCCAGTGAAAATCCCTCCGACATGAGCTGCGAATCGAGGATGATCGGAATGCGACAGCGCGTGGTCTCGTTCTGGAGCGTCTGCGTGCCGACGCGACGCGCACCTTCGCCCACGGTGTTCGTGTCTTCGATAGCTCCGCTGGTCACCTGGCCGCCTTCGCGCGCACCGGTCGCGGAGAGCGTGATCATGATGCCGCGCGTGCTGAACAGGGTTGCGCGACCGAGATCTTCCCCAATCTGCACGCCGAGCTGCGTGCGGAGCAGGTCGCTCGTCCTGCGCGGCTTCTTCAGGTCGATCTGCTCGCGCGTGATGTAGTTTCCCATTCCCATCGCCTGCCGGTGGCGGACCTCGTCGAATCGGGATGGCAGGCGCGTGCTGTTCACCACCATCTCCGGCAGCTCGACCGCGAGCGCGACAAGCTCGAGCACGAGCTGCGCGGTATCGGCGGGCTGGAGCTGCACCACGAACGACCGCGCGACGAATCCGAAGCGTCGCGCCATGATGATGTGTTCGCCCGGCCCGATTTCCGAGAACCGGAAGCGTCCCGCGCTGTCGGTGAACACGCGATGCTGCGTTGAGCCGAGGATCGCGACCTCGACCCGCGGCACAGCGATGCCGTTGGTATCGGTGACGAAGCCGGTCACGGCCGCATATTTCCGTTGCGCCGCAAGCTCCGTGGCAGGCACGGTAGCGACGACAACGGCTACGGCGAGGAGACACGCCGCGCGAGCGAGCGGAAGGGAGATCATCATCGACGGGGGGCGCTCCCGCAATTTTGCGGCTGATCCGCGCCTGCGCCAGAGAGTGAGTTGTTCCTATCCATGTGACCTGGAAAAGCGTCGCAATCCCGAGCGCGGCCAACTTGACCCGTCAGCCCGCGCTGGATAAATTTCGGGGTTGCCGCGTCAAGCGTGCATGATCCCCGGTAGCTCAGTTGGTTAGAGCATTCGACTGTTAATCGAAGGGTCGTAGGTTCAAGTCCTACCCGGGGAGCTGCGAACACACGAAGGGCCGCCATTCAGGCGGCCCTTCGTCGTTACCAGCAGTCCAGCGGGCTTACCGTGGCGCCCGCGCCGGGAGTGCCTTCACCGGTGCCACCGTGGTCGAAGCACGAAGGAGTCCTTCGATCGGTTCCGGATCACCGGCAGGTGCGTATGCCTGGCTGTATTCCGTGAACCCGCCGTCCTTGTCGACGACCTTGCCGCGCACGATGGCCGGCCCCGGCGGAAGCGGGCAGTTCGTCAGCGCCGACGTCTGCAACGCGCCATAAGCACCGGTCCCGCAGTCAAAGCGGAATTTGAGAGACGTGCGATCGACGGACGACAGGTCAGTCGCTCCGACGAAGGAGAGCGCCATCGAGGATCCGGCCGTCGGCGTGACGACGTTGAAGGTTCCCGTCGGTGGCACGTTGTTCACGGTCACCGTCGCGCTCGCGCTGCTCGTCGCGCCGTAGGGATCGGTGACCGTCACCGTCGCCGTGAACGAGCCGTTGTCCGCATACGTCTTGCTCGGCTGGGCACCGGTGCCGGTTGTGCCGTCGCCGAACGTCCAGCTGTACGTCAGGGTCTGCCCGGCGTCGGGATCAGTGGATCCGCGCGCATCCAGTTGGAAGCCCGTGGCCTCGGAAGCGGTGTACGGTCCGCCTGCTGACGCGACCGGCGGGCGGTCACCGGCCTCCACGATGCGCTCGATGCCGTCCGGCAGCAGCGCGAGCAGGTCGTAGCCGGAGAGCGCCTCCACCGCATCAACGGTCGTCCGCCACGTGTTCCAGTCCACGCTGCGCACACCAGCATCGTTAGGCGCGATCACCGCGATGACCTCGACGTCGCTCGAGCTGTACACGTCCGCGAGTCCCCTGTCGCGTGGCATGATGACCGCGACTTTCCAGACGGACACGGGAATCGTCATCTTCCCCTCGTTCTTCACCGTCCCCTTGCTCCCCGCCGGCCCGGTGATGATGTAGACCTCCTTGTTGCTGAACCGTGCGAGGTCGCCGAGATACGCTTCCATCACCGCCCACGGCCCCTGGTTCAGGTCCGCCGCCTGCGGGATGATATTCGAGAACAGGAAGGTCCGTGCGTTATCGAGGTTCCCCGTCGTGCGGTCGAATGAGCGCGCGAGGTGGCCGCGATCGATGCCGTATCCGTGGAAGGTGCCGGCACCGGTGTAATCCGCCGTGGTATAGCGCGGGAAGTCAGCCGGCAGCAGCGGATCGTAGGTGAAGCAGTCGCACCGGTCCTGTGCGCCAAAGTGGGACGCCTCGAGATCGTAGCTCACCCAGTTGGGTGTCCCCTTGTTCTTGTTGAACGAAAACGAGTACTCCGTGCGCGCGACGACGTAGTCATCGCTCCCGTCAGCGTCCGACGGGACACCGAACTCCGTGTTTCCCGCATAGCTCGCGGTGCCGCCCGCTGTCGCCACGATCGAGGCCAGCGTCGTCGTTGCGGTCTGTCCATCGGACGTCGTCACGCGGAGCGTCATCGATCCGGCCGACAGCGCGCTGACGACACCGAACGCATCGATGCTTGCGGTGCCTGGCGTATCCGAAGACCATGTGAACGCCGGCGTCACCGTCACTCCGCCATCCTTGATGGTCACGAAGAGCTGGTCCTGGTAGCCAACGGGCAGTGCGGGGTCACTCGACGTCCGACCCGTGAAGGTGAACGCATACCCCGACGGCGCCGGCGGCGCACTGCTTCCCAGATTGCAGGTGCCGAAGGTCGCGCCCGTGGGACCGTACCACGTCAGCCCACCCGGCTCACGCTGGAGCGAGGATGTCGACGGACCCGTGCCTGACTCGGCGACACCAATGTCCGTGGACGTGCGGCCCGAAGCCGGGCCATTCGTCGCCGTCAGCGTCCCTTCGTAGGAGAGGAACTCGACGACGGCACCGGCGGCGTCGATGAGCGCAAACCCATCGGCGGGTCCGTTCTGAATGCCGGGAACAGCCACGAATACCACACCGCGACCGCTGCACAGGCTGGGAATGGTCCCGCTCAAGGGTCGAGTGTCATACAATGCCCCGCCAGTCTCGTTATACAAGGCGATCGACCAGCCTGTCAGGTCGGTGCCTGCCAGACCTTCAACCTCGATCCGCTCGTTGAGATCCGTGCCGTTGTTGTCGTAGTGAATTTCCGAAAAACGGGTCGCAGGAACTCCCGGTGGCGCAGCGTCCACGTGCAACGCCCCGCTGCCCGTCACGCCATTCGGGGCCGTGGCGATGATATTCGCGTCGCCCGCTGATTGTCCCGTCGCAAGACCCGAGGCGTTCACGGTCGCGGCTGCCGAGCTGCTCGTCCAGATAAACGTCGTCGACACCGGGTTGCCCGAAGCGTCGGTCGCCGTCGCGGTAAACGCCCGCGTGCCGCCCACCGTCACCGTCGCGCTGGCAGGTGTCACCGTCACTGTCGTGATCGGCGCAGCGGGCGGCGACGTGTCATTGTCGTTACACGCGCCGAAAGTGTTCGCGCCCGGCGCCAGCCACACATTCGCGGCATTGCGTGAAAGGGAATGACCAACGGGCGTCGTGCTGGGCTCAAAAACGCCGATATCGGCGCCTGTCATCCCCGATGCCGGGCCATTCGCGGCCACGAAGCTGCCCTCGTACGAAAAGAACTCAATGACGCCGCCCGGTGAGACGAGCGCGATACCGTCCGGACTCCCGTTCTGGATCCCGTTGCTCGGATAGGTGACCACCACAACGCCGCGTGAGCCACACGTCGCGGGAATCGTCCCGCTCAGCGTCTTCGTGTCGTATACCGCGCGGCTGGCTGCATCACCGTTGTACAGGACCACGCTCCAGCCGACCAGACTGGTGCCGGCCGGACCAGAGATCTCTATCTGCTCTCCAACATCCGTGCTCGCGTTGTCGTAGTGGAATTCGCTGATGCGGACCAGCGGCCCGGAAAAGCGTGACTCTCCGAGAACGGCCGAAACCGCCTCCGGACCTGAGGGGTCGCCGGTACAGGCGACCGCAAGAATTGCAGTTGCGGCAAATTGCAGCACGTGGCGTGGCGACCTGAACATGCGCACAAGGCTCGACGACATCGGAGAGGGGCGGCAGGTGACTGGCGGGGCGCTGGCTGAAGCAGGGAAGGCCAAAGTAGGGCCGTTTGCGCAGACGCAACAGAGCAAAATGCAAAGCGTGACGACACAGTAGCCGTGACGATGCCTTATCGTCAGTTTTCCTCTCGCGGTATGCTGTTCCTCCGGTCATCCTGTCCCCAGCTGCGCGCGATGTCATCCGATAAACCGCTTGTCGCAGTGATCATGGGGAGCGCATCCGACTGGGAAGTACTCCAGTCCGCTTGCGCCGTGCTCGAGGAGCTCGGGGTGCCGTTCGAAAAGCGCATCATCTCAGCACATCGCACCCCAGACGCGATGTTCGAATACGCGGCCGCTGCTGAATCCCGCGGACTGCAAGTCATCATCGCCGGCGCAGGGGGCGCGGCGCATCTGCCGGGAATGGTCGCTGCGAAGACGCTCGTCCCCGTCCTCGGTGTGCCGGTCCCGGCGACGGCAATGCAAGGCATCGATGCCCTGCTTTCGATCGTGCAGATGCCGGCGGGTGTGCCGGTCGGGACGCTGGCCATCGGAAAGGCAGGCGCGACGAATGCCGGACTGCTCGCGGCGGAGATCGTCGCGCTCAATCACGCAGACGTGCGTGAGCGGCTGCGTGCCCGGCGCACGGCGCGGGAGCGCGAAGTGATTAATCAGACGTTACCGTGACCTCTCGCGCTGGTCCCCTCGCAGTCATTTCCCCCGGCGCAACCATCGGTATCCTCGGCGGCGGCCAACTTGGTCGCATGACCGCGTTGGCCGCGCGCTCATTGGGTTACGACGTCCATGTGCTGGATCCGGACCCGCAGTGCGCCGCATCGCCGCTCGCTTCACGCATCGTCGCCGCGCCGTTCGACGACGCGGACGCAGCCACTGATCTCGCATCGCACTGCGCCGTCGTGACGCTCGAGATCGAGCAAGTAGACCGCGCCGCGCTCGAGGCGGTCTCCAGGCACGCGCCAATGCGTCCCGGCGCCGAGCCCGTCGTCATCATCCAGGATCGGGCAACGCAGAAGGAATGGTTGGCACGCGGCGGCTACCCAGTCGCTGAGTTTAGAGTCGTCCACAGCGAGCAGGAACTGGCCGACGCTGTTGCCGCGCTTGCACCCTGCATCGCAAAAACGACACGCGGCGGATACGACGGTCGTGGCCAGGTTCGCTTTTCCCTTGACGCTGCACGCGTCGCATCACCACTCGCGCACGAAGCGTGGCGCGCGCTCGGCGGCCGCACGCTGGTTGTGGAGCGCGAACTCGCACTCGCACTCGAGTTGTCGGTGATGGTCGCGCGACATGAGACCGGTGACCTGGTCACGTACCCGCCATCCGTGAATCATCACGATCACGGCATTCTCACGTGGTCCGTTACGCCCGGCGCGCTTGACCCGCGTGTCGTCAAGGAAGCCGTGGCATTGGGTGAGGCAATCGCAACATCGCTGTCCATCGTGGGCCTTCTGGCCATCGAGCTCTTCTTGACGCGCGACGGCACCGTCGTCGTCAACGAATTGGCCCCGCGTCCGCACAACTCCTTTCATCAGACGGAGCGCGCCTGCCTGACGAGTCAATTCGAACAACTCGTCCGGGCGGTGTGCGGATTGCCGCTGGGCGCAGCCGACGTGGCGATTCCAGGCGCCATTCACAACCTGCTCGGTGACATCTGGGAGGCGGGCGAGCCGGAGTGGGAGCGTGCGCTCGCCGTGCGAGGCGTTCGCCTCCACCTTTACGGCAAGCGCGGTCCGAGGCCTGGGAGGAAGATGGGACACCTCTCTGGTGTCGGCCCAACAGCAGCTGAGGCCCTCTCGCGCGTCCAGCTGGCGTACAGCGCCCTGCGCAATTGATCGAGGCACTGGCCTTGCTGCAGGGAGTGTCATGAGCACACCCGCCGCTGGTCCAGGATGGGCAGGAAGTCAGCCTCGACGCCGTCCCCGTCCCTCCGCGCGCGCACTGAGGCGGAACGTGGGGCGTGATGAGCGTGTCGCATCGCTGCTGGCAGGCGCGCTGCTCGCAGCCATCGCATTGCGAAATCGCGGGCGGCTCGGCTTCGTGCTCTCGCTTGCCGCCGGAGAAATGGTGTATCGCGGAGTGACCGGCCATTGCCACGTGTACGCCGCGATCGGCATCAAGCGTCTCTGAGGCTCGCTGCTTAGCCGCGCTCGACGGGATGATCAGCCGCGCGGCGTCCTCGCGCCTCCACTCTCCGTTCCTCGACCGCGCCTCCGATTTCCACGATCCGGTATGGCTCAGCGCCCGGCATGCTGCGCGACAGGAGCGGCATGCTCACGTTGTAAACCGGAATCCCGGTGGACGTGCGGCCTTCCAGCGTGCCGCTGTGTGCGTGACCATGCACGACGCAGGACACGGCGTACCGGTTGAGCGGTTCCTCGAGCCGCCCGCAGCCCAGCCAGGCGTAGATCTCGAGCGGCTCACCTTCCACGGTCGCCGAGATGGGCGCGTAGTGGAGCACCGCCATGCGGTGCTTGGTGCGTAACCGGGCCAATGCACCCTCGAGCTTCAGCGCCTCCTGCACCGCCGCTTCCACAAAACTCTTCACCACCGGCTCGCCCCACGCACCGAGTGTCGCGCGGCCAAAGCCCCCGGCAAAGCCCTTCACGCCAGCGAAGCCGATGCCATGGGTCTCGAACGTGTCACCGTCGAGCATATGCACGCCGGCATTCGTGAGTAGCTGCGCAAGTTCGGCTTGCTGTCCCGACTCGTAATCGTGGTTGCCGAGGACCGCGATCACCGGCATCCGCACGGATGCCAGCTCCCTGACCAGGACCTCACCCTCCTCGGGCGTGCCATAGTCGGTGAGATCGCCGCAAAGCACCAATACGTCGGCAAGGTCCGCAAGCTTCGCGAACGTTGTAGCGAGCGCCCCGCCTGAATTCTTGTTGACGTGGATGTCGCCCATCGCGGCGACGCGAACCGGTGTGTCTGACATCAGCCCCCCGTGATGCCTCCCTTTCGCGCGAGGTCCGTCAGCTCACCACGTGACCCGACACCAAGCTTGCCGAAAATATTCGACAAGTGGGTGCTCACCGTGCGGGGAGAAATCTGGAGCGACGTTCCGATCTGCTTGTTCGATTTCCGCTCCGCGACGAGCCGCACGATTTCGACTTCGCGGCCCGTCAGCGCGTCGGTTCCCTCGGCGACAGACCGGGAAGGAGGACGACCCCCGAGGTCGCGCATCAGGTCGCGCGTCACCCCCAGCTCCCGCTCGGCGCCCAGGTGTACGAGTGTCTCGTGCACACGGCGCAATTCCCGCATCGCGCCATCGCGATCTCCACTCGCCGTCAGGGCACGCGCGAGAATCCGGCGGATGCGTGCCCCGTACTCAACGAATGGAATGCCTTCCAGGCGCTCGGCGGCGGCGGTGAGCAGCGGGATCGCCCGCGCGACGTCCTTGTCTCGCAGGAACACCATCGTCGCGTCGATCCCATCCGCCCACGCGAGACCGAGTTGATGGCCCAGGCGTTGTGCATCTTCGCGAATGCGCGAGCTGTGCCGGTCCGCGCGCTCCCAGTCCTGCGTCCAGAGTGACGCCTCGCCGATAATCGGGAGCAGCCGGTGAATCGCCCACGCGACGTAGCCCGTCTTGTCCGCGATGGCGAGTCCCTTCTCGCCAATCTCGATGGCTTCCTTGAATTCACGCCGCGCAAGATGGTACGCGGCGCGTCCCATATGCGCCGGCACCACGGCGTGTACGTCGACGGGTCCCGTCGTGCGATCCGCACCTGATGCGGTCCACGCTTCATCGAGATAGGTGCGGGCGCGTTCATCATCGCCGCGGGCGGTGTACAGCAGGGCACCCCACACGAGCAGCCGAGGGAGCAGCGTGCGCTGGCCGAGCGCCCGGGCAAGCACGATGGATCGTTCCGCGAGGGCAAGAGCGGCATCCCAGTCGCCCGTCCCCGTCGCATACTCTATCGCGACCTCCGCGCTCCACAACCTGAGCAGCGGCGAGCGGAGTTCGTCGGCGAGCCGCTCCGCTTCGGAAAGATGCGCAAGCGCCTGCGGTGCGTGGCCCGTGAGTCCCTCCAGGATCGCGAGTCCCCATTGTGCGGACCACTCGACAATCTTCTGTCCTGACTGCGCAGCAAGTTCCATGGCGCGCCGGCCATGGTCGCGTGCGAGCTCGGGCGGACCGGAGAAGAGATGCAGCAACAGTGACGCGCGATGCACGCGCGCAAGCACTGCCAGGTCGCCGCTCTTCTCGGCGATTTCCAACGCACGCGCGACCTCGGCTTTCGCCTCTACCGCACGTCCGACTTCCTGGAGACACATGCCGCGTGCAACCAGGAGCCGGGCACGGAGGCCGTCGGCATCCGCACGATCCGCGGCGGCAATCCCCGAATCGTAGTGCGCCAGCGCATCGTCATAGCGACCACTCCAGAAGGCCGCGAGCCCGAGCCGGCGATGGATGCCGGCAATGCCGACTTCGTCGTGCGCTGCCCCCGCTTCACTGAGCGCGCGCTCCCAGTGCGTGCGCGCAGCGTCGTACTCGCCGAGGCGCTGCCGGGCCCGCGCGAGATCCTCGACAAGGCGGCGCGCCTCGACGGGCGGCATGTCGGCATGCTGTCCGAGCCGGTCGAGATGCTGCAGCGCAGCACTCAGGTAATTCGCCGCCTCGCGATTCGCATGCAACCGCAGCGCATCGCGCCCGGCGGCAGAGAGATATCGTAAGGCCTTCCCGGCGAGTGGAGCGCCCTCCGCGCGGGAGAAGTGGAACGCCAACTCCCCTGCGTGTGCCAGCGCGCTCGCCCCGCGAAAGCGCTCCAGTGCTTCCGCGACGATGCCATGCAGCATGCGCGCCCGCGCCTTTCCCAGCTCGCTGTAGAGCGCGTCACGCACGAGTGGGTGCGCAAAGTCGAGCTTCGCGTCGCCTTCGGCGTTCGCGCCCTCCTCCACCAGCACGCGCTGGCGGCGCAGCTCATCGAGTGCGCCCAGCAACGCCTCGTCGTCCATGCCACTTACCGCACGCAGCACGTCGTACGTGCTGAGTGTGCCAAGGACGGCTGCGATGTCTGCAAGCGACCGCGCCGCAGGCGACAGGCGCTCCGTGCGCGCGACCACGGCATCGCGCAATGTCCGCGGCAGCTCGAGCGCGTCGAGCTCCCAGCCGAGCCATGTCCCATCCCGCTCGTAGAGACGCCCGCCCTCGACCAGCGCCTTCAGTGTCTCTTCGACGAAAAACGGGTTTCCGCGCGTCCAGCCGTAGAGGAGCGCCGTGAACTCGCGGGCGACCGCATGCTCCACGTTGAATGACCGCCGCACAAGTTCGTCCACGCCGGCGAGCGAGAGCGGCGTCAGGCGGCGAACCGTCGCCGCGCCAATCGACACCAGCGACTGCTCTGTCGAGCGCAACGCCGCGTTGCTGTCACGCTCTGCGTCGTTGTACGTGCACAGAAGCAGCACTCGGTCCTTGCCCACCTGCCGGGCGACGAAGTGCAGCAGTTCGAGCGACGACGCATCCGCCCACTGCAGGTTTTCGAGTGCCAGCAGGAGCGGTTTCTTCGCCGCGAATCGGGAGAGGAATTGGGCGAGGTTCCAGAGTAGCCGCGGCTTGAGTTCCGAGGGATCTCCGCGCATCGCGGGCCGATCGCCGGGAGCGGCCAGCGCCGGAAAGAGGAGGACCAGCTCCGCATTTCCTCCACGCGTCAGCGTCTGCAGCGCGCCAGGCTCGAGCTTGCGGATGATTGGCTGGAGCGCATCGGAGAACAGCGCGTACGGCATGCCGCTCTCGACTGGATACGCGCGCCCGAGCGCAACGGTCCATCCCCGCTTCTCCGCCATCTCCTGCGCTGCATGCACGAGTCGCGTCTTTCCGACGCCACCTTCGCCAGCGAGGATAAGCGTGCGACCGGCACCGCCGTCCACTGCGTCGAGCGCGGAAGTGATTTCCGTCAGCTCTGTCGTGCGGCCGACGAGTGGCAAACGCGCAAAGGTGACCGGTACGGACATTCGCGGGGATCGAGGGTGGCCTACGACCGAATCTCGGCACCCGGACCGCGATCGTCCAGAGACCTACCCCGCCGCAACCTTCGAAAGCGCTCCAAAGCGACGCTGCCGGCGCGAAAATTCTTGCATCGCGTCGCGAAGATCCTGCTCGCTGAACTCCGGCCAGAGACGCGGGGTGAACAGCAGCTCGGCATAGGCACATTCCCAGAGCAGGAAGTCACTCAGTCGCTGCTCCCCGCCCGTGCGAATGAGCAGGTCGACATCGCCCGCTGGCTCGCCGGTACCGTCGGCGTCGCCGAGCAACCTGGCGAATCGCTCACGACCGACGTCCACGCCGCGAGTGGCGATCGCGGCGGCGATCATCGCGTCCCGCGACGAATAGTCCACTGCCACGCGCAGCAGCAGGTGCGCGCCGCCCGCCGTCGCGCGCTCGGCGCCTTCGATCGCCATGAGCAGCTCAGGACCGATTCG